>PMSX01000229.1 GCA_003167495.1 Bryobacterales bacterium
CCGTACTCCACGCTGTCGCGATCTTTTCTGTTTTCGGGGTCGGCCTTATTGCCGGTCAGATGCTCGCGATCGGCATAGCTAACTATGCGGCTCGCGGGCTGCCTGAGACGAGTTGGACGCTTCGGTTCCAATCGGAGAACGACCTCTTTACTAAGACAATGCCTCCATTCTTGATAGCGCCGGCAATCGGATTAGTCACTTTATTCTTTCTGGCGCATGATGAGGCCCGTGGGATGTTCGCCGCAGCCGCCGTGCTCATCCTGATCGTTCTGGCAATAACGATGGCGATCAATGTGCCGATCAACAGGCAGGTGCAATCATGGACGCCAGGAGCTGCTCCATCGACTTGGATGTTCACGAGAGACAGATGGCTTCGGTTTCACCTGGTTCGAACAGTTGTGGGGCTAATGTCCTTTGCCATCGCGGCAATCGGCCTGACTCGCTTATAAGCAGGGGACCGCCAGAATGAAGGGTGGTGCCACTCTGCTCAAGACCTCTGAAGGACAAGGTATGAACCAATGTCACAAATCCTTCCCTCGGGCACACTTATGTTAACGGTCATTTGAAAACGTAGATTTCCGTATCCGATTAACTCGGTTTTCCAGACCGTCCAGCGGCGGACACAAGTCCCAGTAACCCAGATGCCGAAGGGCTAACTGTGCGATACGCTTGAGTTCCGCTTTTGTTGAACCATTTGCTGCCTGGATGGATAAGCCAGCAAGAAGCAAGGAAAGATATCGGGTGTAATCGTCCACGTTGACCTCCTTGGATAACTCTCGGGTCTTTCGAGCTTCGAGAAGGCGCTCGCGGATGGCGCCCTCGTTCTGTCTCCGTATTTCGGTCATGAGCTCTCTGGCAGGAGCAGCGTCCACGCTGCAGCCCATGGCCCCCGCCAGTGTCATACAAGTTGGCGGATGGCCAGGTGTCGTGAGGAACGCAACCGTATTGTCGAAGAGCGCACGGATCACCTTTTCGAGGGTTGGCTCTTGCAAGGCCTCCGTTGCGTACTGCGCCCGAGTTTCCAAGTAGCGCTTCACTACAAGTGAAAACAGGGCGTGCTTGTCGCCGAAGGCCGCATAGATACTAGAGGGATTGAGGCCCATCGCCGCCGTAAGATCGGCAATCGAAGTACCTTCGAAGCCCCGCTCCCAAAAAAGCAGCATCGCGGCCTCTAAGGCCGCGTCCCTATCGAAGCTGATCGGTCGTCCTGTCTTTCCCTTCCCTGTTGTTTTCATACCTTTGCTCGCCGCTTGCTTATTAGAGTCAAAACTCTTGAAACTGATGCGCCGCGCATTACATCTGTAATGAATATTCCCGAATAGCGGGACTGAGGTTCAAAGGAGAAGAATGTTCGAAGCAATAGAATGGCCGGAGGAAATGGCCCCGAGCCGCTCGCCGATCCATTTCACGAACGAGATTGAGGTCGCAACTTCTCCCGAAAGAATCTGGTCCCTGCTCGTCGATCCCAAAGCCTGGCCCAGCTTCTACCCAGGCGTCAAACACGTGCAACTGCTCGACGGACATGAGTCGTTGCGCTTCGGCACGCGGTTTGAAACCAATCTGGCCGGCCAAGACGTGTTTGCCTCCGTGCAGGAGTTTGAGCCTTTGACGCGTATCGCTTGGGGCGGCTATCCGAAAGTCTCCGCGGCATCCAAGGCTTATCACGCTTGGATTATCACACCTACGCCGAATGGTTGCCACCTTTGGACCGAAGAGACGATGCAGGGCCCGCACTGGATCGAGTTGGCGAAGAAGGCACCGGATGCGTTCTGGCTTACGCACGAGAAGCTCCTTCGAGATCTGGCGAAAGTCGCAACCGAACGCTGTGGCTACTGCAACAACGAAACGGCCGCTCGGTGAACGCCCGAGCCGGCGGCTGACGTCGTGTAACCACTGCAATCGACTGTTTAACTTCACTTCAACACTGATAGGAAAGGATTTTTATGAGTTACGCAATTATAGGCGCTGGCAATGTCGGCAAGGCACTCGCCAAAGCATTTGCCCGCAAGGGCATTGAAGTAGCTTTAGCAAGCAGGCGGTCGCCAGAGGAGCTTGCGCCGGTCGCTAAGGCGATCGGACCAACCATTATTCCGAAGTCATTGCAGGACGCGGTGAAAGCCGAGGTCGTTCTCTTAGCTATTCCCTTCAACACCTACCAAGACGTTGCCAAGGCCGCAGAGAGCTGGCAAGGCAAGACCGTGATCGACGTAACCAACGCCTACGGCGTCTCCCCGGAGGAGCTTGGCAACCGTCCTTCTTCCGCTGTGATCGCTGACGCGCTACCTGGCGCCGGACTGGTGAAGGCCTTTAACCATCTTCCGGCGGAGGTTCTGGCCGAAGATCCCAATGTTGGGGGCGGCCGGCGTGTTCTGTTCCTCTCGAGCGACAACGAAGAGGCTACCGCCAAAGCGGCGGAGTTGGTGAAAGAACTCGGGTTCGCGCCGGTCGGGCTAGGGAAGCTTGCCGAGGGAGGTCTCCTTGTCCAGGCGCGCGGGAAAAGCTGGGCTCCGCTGATCTTTCAAGATGTTTTCAAAAAGGGTGAATGACCAATGTACAACCATGTAATTTGGCCTGAACAATATGACCCGAAGATCTCGCCGATTTACGCGCTCAACGACGTTGACGTGAACGCACCCTCCGAAGTGGTTTGGAGGCTGCTTGTCGACGCCGAGAATTGGTCGAGCTACTTTCCTGCTGAGAATCAGGTCAAGATCCTAACCGGTGAGCCGGAACTGGCGCTCGGAACCAAATTTAGCCGGGTGACCATTGGTTTCTTAATGTTTCCCATCGTGACGGAATATGTGCTCGGCCGCCGGCTCGCGTGGTCGACGACTATCGACGGCGATGAAACGGGTTCGACCGCCTACCACGGCTGGGTGATTACTCCTACTGACAACGGTTGCCATGTTCTATCGGAGGAGACGCAGCAAGGCCCGTTTTTTCTCGAAGAGCTCGGGCACAAGAGTCCCGGTGGACTTTACCGCTACCACCAGGAGTGGGTGGAAGGATTAAAGCGGGCAGCGGAAGCGGAAGCTGCGAGATGGAAGGGCTGATTCAGCTATGGAAAATACCAATATTGCGAAAGTACTTGCAGTGTTCGAGGCGATTAGAGATCAGGACGCAGATAGGGCCATCCAGCACGTCGACCTGCACTTTGTGCAGCACTATCCATACATGGCTGGCGGCGTTGAAGGATTCAAACAGTACATCATCGGCTCTACGCCGGAACAACTGAAACTGAGGGTAGTGCGCGCATTCGAGGACGGCCCTTACGTCGTCACGCAAGTGACAGCGGAGGCATCCGGTGAAAACATGTTTGCAGTCTACCGTTTTGGGGGTGGGCTGATTGCCGAACACTGGGCATTCTCCACGCCGGACGCGCCACCCAACAAAAGCGGGCACACTCAGCTCGATGGACCCACCGATGCAAAGCATTTGGAAGACTCGGAAAAGAATAAAACGTTCGCGCGTAGATATTACGAGACCTTTCACATCGCCGGGGACCACAGTCAGAAGAACGACTTCTTCACTGGTGATCTTATGATCCGGCACGAACCCGGCGTACGCGATGGTGTCGGAGAGTTCCTGCGCGATGTCGAAGGACTCATGCAGCATCGGACCATCGATGAAGTAAAGCTTCTGTTGGGACAAGGAGACCTGGTCTTCATCGCCGCAAAGGGCACACGTGAAGGCAAGCCGTGCGTCTACGTGGACCTGTACCGGGTTGAAGACGAGAAGATCGTCGAGCATTGGGGGTTTCCGGAAATGGTTCCGCCGCAATCAGCGTGGAAAAACAACAACGGAATGCTCTAAAGCGGGGGCGTCGGCTTTTGAGGAGCACGCGCAAGACGGTCGCGGTGTCAGGCTCGCCGCCCGAAGCTTGGCGGAGTTGCTTTTTTGTGCGGAGGCGAGCATCCGCGCCCTTTGCGCTTTCCACAACATCGATTCAAGCCTTAGGGCCACAAAAGGATTAGACAAGATGAACAGATTTGCAGAAAAGGTTGTCATCATTACAGGAGCCGGCTCCGGGATCGGTGCTGGCACAGCGCGCCGCTTTCTAGAGGAAGGTGCATTCGTCGTGCTCAATGGACGGCGTGAACATAAGCTGCGGGAAACCATTGCAGGCTTTGATGCGGCGAAGGCGCTTATTCATCCCGGAGATGTCTCGGATGAAACGTACGTGAAGCGCCTTGTCGAAGACACAGTCGCCAGGTTTGGGAAGCTGGATGTCTTGGTCAACAATGCGGGCATCGCCATCTTTGGATCTTTCGAGAAGACCACGACGCAGGACTGGCGGAAGATCATGGGAACTGACCTGGACAGTGTCTTTTTCGGCGCCCGCGAAGCATTACCGCATCTCTTGAAGACGAAGGGTTGCATTGTGAATCTCTCCTCCGCGTCAGGTCTTGGCGGAGATTGGGGAATGAGTTCCTATAACGCAGCGAAGGGCGCCGTCACGAACTTCACGCGCGCCTTGGCGCTGGAGTACGGCTCACGCGGCGTGCGCATCAACGCCGTGGCACCTAGTTTCACATCCACGGAGGCCACTGTCGACTTAGAGAAAAGTGAAGCTGTGGTCGCAGCTTTCCGTGACCGCCTCCCAGCCGGAAGGAGCGCCAAACCAGAAGAGATTGCGGGTGTGATTGCATTTCTCGCAAGCGAAGACGCCCGTTTCATCAATGGTGTGATTCTGCCGGTCGACGGTGGTCTCCACGCATCAAACGGGCAGCCGAATTTCCTCTCACTTCTCGGGCAAGGCTAAGTTTCGCTAGAGCCCTGGATTAAGCGTGTTGCCAAGGGGCAGATCCAGACGTTTCCAACCGCCCGGACGACCGCTGGCGTCAAGCGACGCGAGATAGACGGCCCACACGCCGCCAGGCTTCGTGGACTGGAATATCAGTCCCCCGGCGGCTGTTGTAACACCGGTTACGAAATCACCGTACTTGACAAAAACCGGCGCACCAGCCGATTTGCCGTCTCTTATCGGCAATAGGTGAAGCGCGCCCTTGCCGGTGCGTTCGCTGGCAATGGCCAGGAAAAGTCCGTTGGCTGTCCAATCGAGGAGTCTAACGGATTCGTAGGTTTTGGAAACCTCCGAGGCGTGCCGCTCCTTGTAAACCAATTGCGGCTCCACCTTCAGCAGGTATCACGAAGAGCCGTGCGACCCCATCAAACGCAAAGGTTGGGCTTGATTGATATGCTACGAAACGACCCTCTGGAGAGAACTTGGCGCCCCATGCAATTCCAGTTTTCACATTCAGTAATTCGCGGATCTGTCCGTCGGCCACGGTAATCCTCAATAGACCGAAAGAGCCGTCTTGAGAATGACCAGACAGCAAGAGGTAGCGATTGTCCCAAGACCAGTTACAGAAGAAATGTTCGCCGTCCAGCTTAGCGACCTCCCGGTAGCCGGTGCCGTCGGTTTTCACAACCGAAAAGATTTCCTTCTTGTCAGGTAGATGAAATTTGATAGCGACGATCGAGAAATCCCTGGACGACCAAAAGCCGCCGGAGTAGTCGCCGGGCTTCTTCCTGAAAATGACCCGTTTGCTCTTGCCGGCAAGATCGCCATAGATCACTTCACCGGTCGTCTCTTTGAGATAGACCGCACGACGGCCATCCGTGTCGCCAGGCATCATTTGGGGGCCTGGCATCTGGATTTTGCGTTGCGTGATCCCCGCAGGCGCAGTCGGATGATCAGCCTCCTTCAGAGCCGCCAACCGCGCCAGCGCCTGCGAGGCCTCGGGTTGGTCGCCGAAATCGCGCACGATCTGCCGGTACACCGTCTGCGCTTGCTGTCCGAGTTTCTCGTAGCAGCGCACCAAGTGCAGGAGGGCCTTGGCCCGCACGTCGCGGGGCGCGGAAGTGTCTGCCGCGATCTCTTGATAGATGGCGATGGCGGTTTTGAGATCGCCATCCACTTGTTCCTTGGCAATGGCGCCTTCCAATTCCACCGCCGGCCTGGTCTGGGCGAATACCGCCGGCACAAAGAGCTGTGAGGCCAGCACCAGAGCGACAGCGACATTTTGCATTTTCGCGGATTTCACAATGCACCTCCCTCGCAAATCGAGAATGACGCCCCAATGTAAGCGGCATATCTGGATTGTGTCAGGGTTTTGTATGAAGTGTGTCAGGATTTCCTGACACAAGGCGAAACCAGTCGTAGCTCAGCTCACCATTACCGACATCTCCACATGCTCCTTCCGTGCCGGCCGAACGGTAATTTCCACGTCCTGTCCCAGCGCCGTGAGAAATTCCATCAGCCGCCCAGCTGAAAAACTGCCGGAACGGTTCCGCATAAGCAACGATACATGCGGCTGCTTGACGCCAAGCACTTTGGCCGCCTGCGCTTGCGTCAGACCGCGTTCACGAATGATGGGGTAAATCTGCAGGGTCAGCCGCGTCTTCATCATTTCCTGCTCGGGGTTAGGTAAGCCAAGGTCTCGAAAAACATTCCCGCTGCTGGCGGTAATTTTCACCTGTGCATTGGTTTTCTTGGGGCTTTTTGTCTTCATGATTAGTTCTGCCTTTGGTTGTGATCACGCTGCGCAGCGGCGAGCCGCTTCCAAATCAGGTCGATTTCCTTCTTGGGCGTAGCGATACCTGATTGCGATTCTTGCGGAAAATGCACAGGACGTGAACGATTTCGTCGGTATAGCGATAGACCACGACGTAGGGCGGGCAGACCAGCTCGCGGGTTCCTTTAATCTCACCGGGGCGGCCCAAGCCGGGGAATGTTGTCAGTTTATCGATGCTAGCGATGACCGCTTGGGTGGCGTTCAGCGCCGCAGTTGCATTGTCTTCCTCAATCGCCTTGATGGCCGCGACAAACTGGTCGGACGCCTCGCCAGTCTGATAGTTGCCGCCGCCAGCCTGATCGACCACGTTACGAAACCAATCCACGATGCCGCCATCAAGCCGAATGGTGATCTTCTCTTTCCGCTCGGGAACCTTGACAACGGGACCGCGCTTACCTTTGCTGAAGTCGTATCGTTCTCTCATAGTTGCGCCTCTACGATTCGCGTTCAGGTGGCTCGGCGAGACACGCTGAAATGATGCGAACATTTCATTTCATCGCTTCGGCGCGGCAGGAACATTCAAAAGCCACTCTTCTATTGTACAGACAAACGTATGGCGGCCGCCACGGATCGCCCTCAATCTTTTCGCACCTCAAACCGCATTTCTATCAATTTCTTCAACGGTAACGATTCGCCTCTTCGCCGTTGCGAAACCTCGCGTGACAAGCGGTCTCACCGTTTTCATTTCACCGCTTCGGCGCAGGAGGGACGAAGTTTTCGAGCGACCAAAGTTCGTAGGCATGTAACCATTCGAGAGCGGAGACGTAGATCTTTCTCCCGTCCGGGCTGACCTCAATGCTGCCCTCACTGTTTGCTGTTGGAAAATCACCCAGACGCTCAGGCGTACCCCCAGCGGTCGGGACGCGAAACAGGCCGTGTTCCCGGTGGAATCGACATTGTGGTAGACGAGCCAGTTCCCGTCGGGCGTGAAGTTAAAGTGATTGCTGGACTGAAATTTGAGGGAAACCACGACTTTCCAATCACCGCCAGACACAGGACGTATCTGCAGATTTTGCTTGGCCCAGCGGCTCGGCCAGCGCTCGTCCGGCGACACTTTTGCTGGCGACGTATCCCGCTCCAGTATCATTTCCTGCCCGGTCGCGATTTCCCATCGCAGCAGTTCCCACCCGCCACTCGTAGAGCGGTACATGTAGAGTCCGCGATCATCACGGGTGGGGTGGCCGATCCGAAGCGCCTGCGGGGTTGGAATGGTATGAAGCCGGGCGATTTCGCCTGAGTCAACCGCGATCGAAAAAATGTCCGTCTTTTCTGACGTGTAGTCAACGCAGAAAAGCTTCGGTTGTTGAGCCGCCCAGGTACATGCTGAATCGCCGAGGGCATGATAGACTTCGCGATCCTCTCCGCTAGAGAGCTTGTAGAGATGGACGACTTGGCCGCTATTGGGTCCCGCATTCCATCCCGTATCTTCATGCCTGCCAACATAGACGATTTGATTGCTGTCTCCAGACAACCGGAGGAAAGGCCTGGAAACATTACCCAAGTGGAGATCCAAGTGCTTCCAATCGCTCGGGCGACTGTCCGAGTCGAGAAACGCGAGATAGACTGCCCACCATCCGCCTGGCTTCGCCGAACTGTAAACCATGGCCCCCTTAGCTGTTGTGGTGCTGAACTCGAAATCACCGTACTGGACAAAAACCGACGCGCCAGTCGATCTGCCGTCCTTTATTGGCACAAGGTAAAGCGCGCCTTTCCCTGCCCGTTCACTGGCAATGGCCAAGTAGCGTCCGTCAGCGGTCCAATCGAGAAGCTTAAGAGCCCTAAAAGATTGGCTAGATCCGGCAGTTGGCCGCTCCTCGTAAACCAATTGTGGCTCTCCACCCTCAGCAGGCAGAACGAAGATTCGGGACTCCTGATCCGCATCGGAGGGCGCGACCTGATATGCCACAAAGCGGCCGTCTGGAGAGAACCCAGAACTGGTGGTATTTACCGTTTTCGGACTCAATAATTGGCGGATCTGGCCGTCGGCCACGGAAATCCTCACTAGAGTGTTAGAGCCGTGTTGAAGAGGACGCGTCAAGAGGTAGCGATTGTCCCAAGACCAGTCGCAGCAGACCTGGTAGCCGTCCAGCTTGGCGACCTCCCGGTAGCCGGTGCCGTCGGTTTTCACTACTGAATAGAGCTCCCTCTTGTCAGGTAGTTGAGATCTGATAGCGACCATCGAGAAATCCCTGGACGGCAAAAAGTCAAAGGAGTCGCCGGGCATCTTCCTGAAAATGACCCGTTTGCTCTTGCCAGCAAGATCGCCGTAGATCAATTGTCCGGTCGTCTTATCCAGGTAGACCACGCGACGGCCATCCGTTTGGCCGGGCCACATTTGGGAGCCCGCCACCTCAATTTTGCGCGGTGTTACCGAAGCGGACCCAGCGGGGCGATTCTCTTTCGTCAGCGCCGATAGTCGCGCCCGCGCCTGGGCCGCCTCCGGCTGATCTCCAAAATCCCGCACAATCTGGCGGTACAGCGACTGGGCTTGCTGCCCAAGCTTTTCGTAGCAGCGCGCCTGGTGCAGCAGCGCTCTGGCGCGGATGTCGCGGGGAGCGGACGTGTCCGCCGCGATCTTATGATAAATAGGGATGGCGGTCTTGAGATCGCCATCCACTTGTTCCTTGGCAATCGCGCCTTCCAGTTCCACCGCCGGCTTGGTCTGGCCGAAGAGTTGAGTCGCCAGGAGGATAATGACAGCGATGTTTTTCATTTTGTCGGCTTTCATGATGTGGTTCCCTGACACATCGCTTCGGCGCGGGAGGGATGAAGTTTTCCAGAGACCGGAGTTCGTAGGCAGCTTTCTCCCAAGAACCAACAATTATCTTCCTTCCGTCTGGATGCTGCCCAGGCGACTGTTTGTTGGAAAATCGCCCAACCGCTCCGGCGCCCCCCCGGCGGTCGCTACGCGGAACAGGCCGTGTTTTCCAGTTGAGTCCAAGTCATGGAAGAGCAGCCAGTTGCCGTCGGGCGTGATGTTGAAGTGGCCGGTACCCATCGGCAACTCCTTACCGAAGGAGACAGCGGATTTCCAATCGCCGCCTGATGTCGGACGAATCTCGATATTTTGCTTGATCCATCTGGTGAGCCAACGCCCGTCCGGCGACATTGCTCCATCAGCCCCTGACGGGAGCTGTTCAACTATCGTCTCGTGCCCGGCCGCGATTTCCCATCGGAGCAGATCCTGCCCCCCGCCATTGGTCGATCTGGACATGAAGAGCGCTCGGTCATCACGGCTAGCGGACGCAATCGAAAGCTTCCGCGACGCCGGAAAGGTGCGGAGCCGCGCGACTTTCAAGTGAATCGATGGCAATCGAAAAAATGTCCGTCTGTTCCGGCACGTAGTCTGCACAGAAAAGCTTAGGTTGTTGAACCGCCCAACTGCACGAGATGTCGCCGGGCGCATGATGGATCTCGTGATCCTCTCCGGTAGTGAGGTTGTAGAGATGAACCACTCCGGCCTCAGCCTGTCCCGTATCTTGACCCCTGACAACATAGGCGATTTGATTGCTGTCAGCACACCATTTGGGAAGGGGGCTCAGCGTTTTGCCAAGATGGAGATCCAGGCGTTTCCAATCGACTGGGCGGCCAGTCGGGTCGAGCATCGCGAGATAGAGAGCCGAAGGGCCACCGGGTTTGACCGTCTGGTAGATGAGTTTTCCGGCGGCCGTCGTGGTACCGTCTTCGAAATTTCCATACTGGACGAAAACGGGTGCGCCCGCCGCTCTGCCCTCTCTTATTGGCAATAGGCGAAGCGCGCCCTTCCCCGTCTCCTCACTGGCGATGGCTAAATAACGTCCGTCGGCGGTCCAATCAAGCAGCGTAAGCGCTTGAGAGTCTCTGGAAACCCGCGGTGCTTGCCGCTCTTCGTAAACCAGCTTCGGCTCTCCGCCTTCCGCAGGTATGATGAAGATCCGTGAGACAGGATCGTCCGCCTGAGATGCGGGCACTTGATAAGCTACGGAACGGCTATCTGGGTAAAAGGAAGCAGTTCTTACTTCGCCTGCTTTCAAACCCAGCAGTTCGTGGGTTTCGCCGTCGGCGACGGAAATCCTCAGCAGACGATTCGCCCCCTCCGGAGACTGACCACAAAGCAGGATGTAGCGATTATTCCACGACCAGTTGTGGCATATTTCGCCGTCGGCGTTCCGACGGGCATCCAGATGAGCAATTTCGCGGTAATCCGTGCCATCGGTTTTGACAACTGCAACGGTCTGCTGCTCGTCACGCCTCCACTTGTGGAGTACGATGAGTACTTTAGAAAAATCCCTGGATGGGGCCCAGTCCGGAAGATCATCCGATTTCGCCTTGAAAATCATCCGTATGCTCTTGCCGACAAGATCGCCGTAGATCAGCTCCACCTCTTTGCCACTGAGAATCCCATAGACGGCTCGACCGCCGTCAGTGTCCTCGGGGTCCATGTAGGGACTTGGCAACTCTATTGTGTGTTGCGTCATCCCCGTAGGCGCAGTCGGCCGATCAGCTTGTTCCAGCGCCGCCAACCGCGCCTTAGCCTGAACCGCCTCCGGCTGATCTCCGAAATCGCGCACAATCTGCCGGTACACCGTCTGCGATTGATCCCCGAGTTTCTCATAGCAGCGCGCCAAGTGCAGCAGTGCTTTGGCGCTTACATCGCGGGGTACGGAAGTGTCCGCAGCGATCTTTTGATAGATGGCGATGGCGGTTTTGAGATCGCCGTCCACTTGTTCCTTGGCAATGGCGCCCTCCAGTTCCACCGCCGGCCTGGTCTGAGCGAATGCCACCGCCACAAAGAGCTGAGCGGCCAGCACCAGAGCGACAGCGACGTTTTGCATTTTCGCGGATTTCAAAATGTACCTCTCTTGCAAATCCAGAATGACGCCCCAATGTTAGCGGCGTATCTGGATTGTGTCAGGATTCTGTATGAACTTGGTCTGGATTTCCTGACAGAGCCTATTTCACGCTCGCGGTTCCTACTGTTCCGAGCCCCAAACCTCACCCATCAAACCGATACCCCACACCCCGAATACTGATCAAATATTTTGGCGTCACTGGATCGTCCTCAATCTTTTTCCGCAGCGCCACAATGTGGTTATCCACCACGCGGTCTGTCACAAAGACACCGGAGCCCCACACTTCTTTCAGCAGGTACTCACGTGTGAGCACGCGTCCCCGGCTGCGGACGAACGCGGCCAGGAGTTTCAGCTCCGTGTGCGTGGCCTCCAACCGCTGGCCCTCGCGACGCAGTTCGAAGCGCGTTAAATCCAGTTCGCAGCGGCCAAAGCGCAGCACTTCGTCACCCGTGTCAGTCACGCTTCGCCGCAGCAAAGCCCGGATGCGCGCTCGCAGTTCGCGCGGACTGAACGGTTTGGTCACGTAATCGTCCGCGCCCACGTCCAGCCCCAGAACCTTTTCCGCCTCTTGCGTCTTGGCGGTCAGCATGA
>PMSX01000004.1 GCA_003167495.1 Bryobacterales bacterium
TAATTCGTGGACACTACACTAGAACCGAGGAGGCTTAACCCCCCGCGGGTGCCAACCCACAGTCGTCCTGCACGATCATGATGGATCGCCCAGATCGTGTTATGCGCGATCCCGTCCTCCTTCCTCCATGCGAGCCACTCACCATGCCCGAGGAGCCGGACCAGGCCGCCGCCAGCGGTTCCGATCCAAAGAGATTCCTCGCGATCCAAAAGAATCGTGCGCACTACATCCGCGGGAAATCCATGCTTAGAATCCATGTCAATTCGATTGGCACCATCCAAAATCACCATGCCAGAATCCTCGCAAACGTACACTCGGCCGTGCCGGTCGGTATAGAGGCGGGTCTGCGCATGCGTTCCGGCTGGGATTCCTTGCGAACGGTTCACAAAGTGCGTCTGCCCATGAGGAAGGCAGTATAAGCGGGTTACGCTACGCACCCACAAATTGCCGTGGGCATCTTTTACGACAAACCGCCAAGCGTCGGCCGGCAACCCGTAGGGCGAGCCCATTCGCTCCAACTTATCCGCAGAGAGAGACGCCAGACATCGCCGTTTTTGACAAACCAGACATCCTCCCCGTCAACTGACAGGCCATAGCTGGTGCCAGAAACAACCGTATGGAATAGATACGACCCTGCTCCGTTCGGCACCCCGCGGACGATTCCGAAAGGGTACGTGAGATATGCCCGCCCCATGCCATCAAAAGCCACAGTACCAGCGGACTCCGCAGTCCCCGTGGCCACCAATTTGAATCCGCGCGCCGAACCTCGGGCGACCCCGTCGCTTGTCGCCACCCACAATGAGCCGTCAGGCGCTTGCGCGAGACCCCGGACTTCTGTGCTGGGCAAGCCGTCCTCGTGACCAAAGTGACGGAACGAGCCCCCGTCATATCGGAAGAGCCCGTTCTCGGTCCCAACCCAGATAAATCCGGTCCTATCCTGAAGGACGTCGCTAACGGTCAGATTGGTCAAACCCTCCTGAGAGCCGTATTGGCGGAAGGTCTGACGTTGGCCGGTCAGATTGGTGAAACAAACGAAAGCCAGCGTAGCGCAAGCGACCACGCTTCGGATGTACACAGAAGAAATCATGCCGCCGTCTTCTTTATCGGCCTAAGCGGGGGATTTCTGGAGGGTGTTGCGGTGAGATGGCTGCCGCTTCCCCTATGACCCCCAGCTATCCGCTTTTTCTGGCAAGTTCGAAAATACGAACCACCGCATTCTATTGCCTATTCGTAGCGCAGCGACTCGGCCGGCAAGATTTGCGCCGCTTTATAAGATGGATGCAGCGTCGCGAGGAGACTCATGAGTAAGGCCAAGCCGCTGACCCAGATGCCATCCGTCCAATGGCTCTGGAACGGTACGTAGCTGATAGCATAAATCTGCTCATCGAGCTTGAGCCAGTGATAGTGGTTGAACAGGATAGCCACGGTATAGCCGGTGATCAAGCCGAAGAAGCAACCTACACCTCCAATAACGAGGCCTTGCAGGACGAAGATGCGCTGAATCTGCTGGCGGCGAGCGCCGAGTGACATGAGAATTGCCACGTCGCGCTGCTTTTCCATCACGAGCATTACCAGGACAGCTAGAATGTTGAGCGCCGCCACCAGTTCGATCAAGCTTACAGTGATGAGACTGACTATTTTTTCGAGCTTCAGCGCGTTGAGCAGGGAACGGTTTTGATCCATCCAGGTGGATGCGGTGAGTTTGGGCCCGGCTATGGCTTCGGCGGCTTGTGCTACCTCCGGCGCCGTGAAAATGTTGTCTAAGCGGAGTTCAATAGTGTTCACCACGTCGGTCAAATCGAGCACGCGCTGGGCGACGGGCAGGGAAGTGAAGGCCCAGGCGGAATCAAGGTCGTAGAGGCCGGATTCAAAGATTCCCGCCACGCGAAAGTGGAACAGGCTTGGTATGACGCCTACCGGTGTGAGCTCGCCTTGATAGCTGATCAGCGTGACCGGGCTGTTGAGTTGGATGCCCGTCTGTTCGGCGAGCCGTGAGCCGACAATAATACTGTACTCGTGATTTTCGATCGGACGGTCGAAGGCTGCGAGTGAACCGGCTTTGAGATGACGCAACATTTCAGGGATAGCAGCGCCATGGCCCAGCGGCACGCCTTTCAAGATCGTATTGCTGCCTACCAGGGGTCCTTTGAGCGCAACGCCGCCGTAGAGTCCAGGAGTTGCGCTGATCACGTGCGGAATGCGCGCGAAGCGCGGCGTCAAGCTCTGCCAGTCTTCGATGCCGAATGCGGGGTTACGTTCCAGAATATTGACGTGCGCCGTGGCGCTGAGCAGGCTGGCCTCGAGCGTGCTTTGAAAACCGTTGTTGATAGCCAGCACAATGATGAGAGCAGCCACGCCGGCCGCGACGCCGATGACGGAGATAACAGTAATCACCGAAATGGCGGTCTGCTTCCGTTTCGCGCGAAGGTAGCGCACAGCGACAATCCATTCGAAGCGCGACATGCAAACTGCCTATTGGCTGTCCAATTCGCGCAACCGGGCTGCGATGCCGATCTCGCCTTCCGGACGCAGCAATGGGAACAGAATAACGTCGCGAATAGATTTCGAATCAGTGAGGATCATGGTCAGGCGGTCGATACCAATCCCTTCGCCGCCCGCCGGAGGCATGCCGCAGCTGAGCGCTCGGAGGTAGTCTTCGTCCATCATGTGCGCCTCTTCGTCGCCGCCTTCTATGCGAGTTAGTTGCTGTTCGAAGCGGCGGCGCTGCTCCTGCGGATCGTTCAACTCAGTGAAGGCATTGGCGATTTCAAAACCGGCGGCGTAGATTTCAAAGCGTTCCGTGAAAGCCGGCTCGTCGGGCTTGTTTTTCGAGAGTGGCGAGACTTCCACCGGGAAATCGTAAATAATCGCCGGGTCGAACAGATGCTCTTCGGCGTGGCGTTCGAACAAATGCACGAGCGCCAAACCGGGCGAGCTTTCGTGCGAGTGGCGCAAGAGCCACGCGGGATCTTTCACGTTATCGAGAGATGGTTTATCGGGTCCTTGCCAGAACTCGACGAGCGCTTCGCGCATCGAGAATTGGCGGATGTTCGCGAAGTCGATGATGCGGCCTTGGTAGGTGATTTTGGTTGAGCCGGTGGCGTCGATGGCCACTTGTTCGAGCAACTCTTTGGAGAGTTTGATCATGCCGCGGTAATCGGTATACGCCTGATAGAACTCCAGCATGGTGAATTCGGGGTTGTGGCGGACCGAAATGCCTTCGTTGCGGAAGTTGCGGTTGATTTCGTAAACACGTTCCAGGCCGCCCACTACCAGGCGCTTCAGATAGAGTTCGGGTGCGATGCGCAGGTAGAGGTCGATGTCGAGTGTGTTGTGATGCGTTTTGAAAGGGCGCGCGGCAGCTCCGCCATATAGAGGTTGCATCATAGGCGTTTCCACTTCAAGGAAGCCATGGGCATCTAATTGTTTGCGAAGGGACGAAATGATTTTAGCGCGGGTGACGAAGACTTTGCGGACGTCGGGGTTCGAAATTAGGTCGAGGTAGCGCTGCCGGTAGCGGATTTCGACGTCTTCGAGTCCGTGCCATTTTTCGGGCAAGACCAGGAGGATCTTCGACAAGAAGGTCAAATCTTCGACGTGGATGCTGAGTTCGCCGGTTTTCGTGCGGAACAGATAACCAGTAACGCCGATGATGTCACCCAGGTCGAGCAGTTCGTAAAGCTTGTAGGCTGTGTCACTGACAGCGTCTTTGCGGACATAGATTTGCAGTTTTTCCCCATTTTGCTGCAAGTGGAGAAAGCCAGCTTTACCCATGCGGCGGACGGTGAGAATGCGGCCGGCCACGCGGACCTCTACTCTTTCAGCCAGTTCTTCAGCAGTTTTTTTGCCGTATTGTTCCAGAATCTGGGAAATGGTGTGGCTGAAATCAAATGCTTGTCCATAGGGATCAAACCCCAGGGCGCGGATTTGCGTCAGTCGCTCGTGGCGCTGACGCCATAAGTCGTCTTCTAATGCCAAACGGAGGCTCCTCGAATCTACATTGTAGAGTGAGGGGCATTTCAAGCGCTGGGCCCGATCTTCCGGCGATGCCAATTTGCCGAAAAGGTAAGTCAGCGGCACTGGCTATCCACTTCACTCAGGTCCACGCAACCGTTCAAACGCTTCACAATCCCGAAATCCGAGTCAGGAAGCGTAAGCGACCTAGCGTCGGCAGTTCTCCCACGCGAAACGCCCTTCAAGCGATACCCTTCGCGATTACCAGAGTCGTGCAATCAAACACTCAGATGCGCGCGCACCACGTCGTCCGTCAGTTCGTCAATCAAACCAGCAGCCACGCGGCGGCCCTTATCCAGAATGCAGAACTCGCTCGCCACGCGCCGTGCAAACGGCAGCTTCTGCTCCACTAAAAGGACCGTCAGCCCTTCCTCCTTGTTCAGGCTAAGAAGGATGTCGCCAATTTCATGCACGATATTGGGCTGAATCCCTTCGGTCGGCTCGTCAAGAATCAGCAGCTTGGGTTCGAGTACCAAGGCGCGGCCAATGGCGAGTTGCTGCTGCTGTCCGCCCGAAAGGTCGCCGCCACGCCGGTTCGTCATCTGCTTCAGCGCCGGGAAGAGGTCAAAGATTCGGCTCGGAATGGTGCGTACGCCGTTCTTGCGCACTCCCAAGCCCACACGCAGATTTTCCTCCACTGTGAGATGTGAAAAAATCTCGCGCCCCTGCGGCACATAGCCGATACCAAGCCTGGCTCGCTGCTCGGCGGGGCACTTGAGCAGATCGGTCCCCTCAAATGTGATGACGCCCGATCGAGACGGGTGCAGACCCATTACGCATTTGAGAAGCGTAGTCTTGCCCATTCCGTTCCGGCCCATCAGACACATGCGCGAACCTGCAGGCACGGCAAGATCCACATCCCACAACGTGTGGCTACCGCCATAGAACTGGTTGAGGCCGTTAACTGCCAGCATAGTCACTTACACTCCAAGATAGACCTCGATCACGCGCGGGTCCTGCTGCACCTTATCCATGTCACCTTCGGCAATCACGTGGCCTTCGTGCAACACAACAACGCGCCGGGCGATCGATCGAACAAACGACATATCGTGCTCGACAACCACTACCGAGTGTTCGCCGGCCAGCGACCGCAGGAGTTCCGCCGTACGTTCAATCTCTTGCGGGGTCATGCCGGCAACCGGCTCGTCGACCAGAAGCAACTCCGGGTTCTGCATTAACAGCATGCCGATCTCAAGCCATTGCTTCTGACCATGCGCCAGTGTCTTCCCGAGTGAGAAGCGCTGGTTCGAAAGGCCGATGATATTAAGCACCTCTTCGATTCTTTCCCGTTGAGCGGCGGTGATCCGCGCGCGCAATGTTTTCAGAACGGAGCGAGTGCCGGCTAACGCCAGTTCCAGGTTCTCAAATACTGTCAGCCGCTCGAACACTGTGGGCTTCTGAAACTTCCGCCCGATTCCAACTTCCACGATTTCCGGCTCGGATAACTTGAGCAGATCGATGTTACTGCCAAACCGTGCTGCTCCCGAATCCGGACGAGTTTTGCCCGTGATCACATCCATCATGGTGGTTTTGCCGGCGCCGTTTGGACCGATGATGCACAGCATCTCACCCGGATCCACGTGCAGTGTAAGCCGGTTCAGTGCCTTGAAGCCGTCAAAGCTGACAGTCACATCCTCAAGACCGAGTCGCTTGTCGCGAACGCTCATCTGTCTTTACCCCGCGTCGGCAGAAGACCAATAATCCCGCGCGGCAGAAACAGCGTTACCAGCACAAACAGCGCACCTAACGCGAAAAGCCATACTTCAGGGAACGCGCCAGTAAGATACGTTTTAGCGTAGTTCACCAGCACTGCGCCTACAATCGCGCCATAAAGCGTGCCCCGTCCGCCCACCGCCACCCAGATGACGGCTTCAATCGAATTGATCGGGGCAAATTCGCCAGGGTTGATGATCCCAATCTGCGGAACATACAGAGCGCCGGCAATACCGGCAACAACCGCTGAAAATACGAAGACCCACACCTTGAACGATTCAACAGGATAACCGAGAAAACGGGTGCGGCTCTCTGCATCGCGGATGGCATGCAGTACGCGTCCGGCTCGCGATTCGACGATGGCGCGGCAAGCTAGATAACTGACCGCGAGCGCCGCTGCGGTGATCACCAGGAGCACCACGTGAGTTCTGTCGGAATGCAGATCGAACCCCAAAATATCCTTGAAGTCGGTGAATCCGTTGTTACCGCCGAACCCCATATCGTTCCGGAAGAACGCCAGCATCAGAGCGTAAGTAAGCGCCTGCGTGATGATCGAAAAGTACACGCCCGTCACGCGCGACCTGAACGCGAACCACCCAAACACGAACGCTAGCAAGGCAGGTATCAGAAACATCATCAGAAGTGCGAACGGAAAGTGGTTGAAGCCATACCAGAACCACGGTAGAGATTTGTAGTTCAGGAACACCATGAAGTCGGGAAGGATTGGATTGCCATAGACGCCCCTGGGGCCGATCTGTCGCATCAAATACATTCCCATGGCATAGCCCCCGAGCGCAAAGAAAGCCGCATGCCCAAGACTGAGGATGCCGCAATATCCCCAGATCAGGTCGATTGCCAGCGCCAGCATTCCATAACACAGATACTTGCCAATGAGAGTGATCCCGAAGACGGAAAGATGAGCCCCGGATGACGCGGGCACAAGTTGGTTCAGGACCGGTACGGCGATAGCTACCAATGCGAGTAGGGCCAGAAACCATGTTCCCCCCCGATCGCCCGTCGCACCGGGATACCAGAGAGTCACCGGCTCTGGCTTATTCGGCTCCACTATTTATCCTCCGCTGCGCGGCCGGCCGGCGGGAACAATCCGCGCGGCCGGATCTGGATGAAAAGGATCAGCGCGACCAGGACGAAAATTTTTGCCAGTACCGCCCCTGCGTAGGGCTCGAGCAGCTTGTTGAAAATCCCCATCGACATCCCACCGATGAGTGACCCCCAAAGATTTCCAACCCCGCCAAAGACAACTACCAAGAACGAATCGATAATGTACGATTGCCCAAGATTGGGACCAACGTTGGTCAGCTGGCTGAGCGCCACGCCCGCCATACCCGCAATACCCGATCCCAGCCCGAACGTCATGGCATCCACCCACTCCGTACGAATGCCCATTGCCTTGGCCATGGCCCGATTCTGCGAAACGGCCCTGATGTCGAGTCCGAGTCGAGTGCGCTTCAACACCAGCATAATCAGGGCAAAGACGAGCAGCGTGAAAATCACAATATACAACCGGTTGTAGGTAATCGCCAGCGCATCGTTGATCCGCAACGACCCGCTCATCCAATCGGGTGTCACCACCGACCTATTGAGCGCCGAAAAAATCGAACGGACCGACTGCTGCAAAATTAGACTGACTCCAAACGTAGCGAGCAGCGTCTCCAAAGGCCGTCCGTATAGAAATCGGATGACTGTGCGCTCCAACAAAACGCCTGTCAGTCCCGCAACGATAAACGCGGCTGGAATCGCTGCCAGAATCGATATCCCAATATGTCCGGGCATCGCAATCTGCACAAGGTAGGTCGTGTACGCGCCCAGCATCATCAACTCACCGTGCGCCATATTGATAACACCCATCACGCCGAAGGTGATGGCCAGCCCCATGGCGATCAGGACGAGCACCGACCCAAGGCTCAGCCCAAAAAACAATGTCTCAATCGCCGAATAGAAAGTGCGCCAACGGTCAATCGTTTGCACTGCGGCCGTGGCAGCTTGCCGTACCTCATCGTCCTTTTCGACGAAGCCACCGTCGGGCGATTTATCAAGCAAGAGCGCCAGCCTGTTCCGCACATCCTGGCTAACGTTGTTGCGCAGTGTTCCGATTGCTTCGAGCCGCGCCTTTCTGTCCGACCCGTCCAACGCGGCCAGCGCCAGGCCGGTGGCGATCTCCTTTTTCACGCCGGAATTCGTTTCCACCGCCATTCGCTCGCGCAGCAGGGCAACTGTGGGCTCGTCCAACGAGCGCATCATGTCTCGCACCGCATTCAAGCGCACTTCCGCATCCGGACTTGCCAAAGCAAAGTGCGCGAGTGTTGTTCCTAGCGTGCGCCTCAAACCGTTGTTCGTGCCGATTTTGGTGAAGCTGTCGGCTGACGCGGACCCGGCATCTTTCAGCGTCACTGGATCCATTAAATTGAGCGGGTCCGCGTCGGCCGTCTTCACTATAAAAATCTTCTGATCGCTGTTCCGGAAGTAGAGCCGGTCTTCCAGCAGCGCCGTCAGTACCGCACGGACGCTCGGATGGCCGCTCTTGCTTAACCGCTCGACAATACTCTCTTTATCGGTGTAACTCGCTTCCCGCAGTTCTCCCAGCGTCGACAGAAAACTTGTGTCACTGGGAGATTGAGCTCTTAAAGGCGCGAAACTCCAAAAGGCGAGCAGCAGCAAAAGCCACTCCCGGCTGCACCGCAGGTGTTTCACTATTTGTAGTTCTGTCCTGAACACGTCTTAGTGACCTTATTGTAGTTACCACACTTCAGCGTCACCCAATCCGCAATAATGTCTTTGCTGCCTGGCAGGTAATGTGACCAAGCTTCGCCCGGTATTTCGGCCGCCGATTTCCAAACCACGTTAAACTGACCATTCGCTTTCACCTCCCCGATGTATACCGGTTTGGTGATGTGATGATTCGGCAAAACTTTCGCTGTGCCGCCCGTCAGGTTCGGTGTCTCCAAGCCGGGGAGCACGGCGAGCACCTTCTCCACATCTGTGGATTTAGCCTTCTCCACCGCCTTCACCCACAAATTAAAGCCGATATAGTGCGCTTCCATCGGATCGTTAGTTGTCCGCTTCGGGTTCTTGATGAAATTGTGCCATTCTTCAATGAAAGCGGTGTTGGCGGGTGTCTTGATGCTTTCGAAATAGTTCCAGGCCGCCAATTGTCCAACCAGCGGTTTGGCGTCCAGGCCCGATAGCTCTTCTTCGCCAACTGAGAAAGCCACCACCGGAATATCCTCGGCGGATATCTTCTGGTTGCCAAGCTCTTTGTAGAAAGGCACGTTGGCGTCGCCGTTGATGGTGGACACAACTGCTGTCTTTTTGCCGGCAGAGCCGAACTTCTTAATGGCTGCTACACGTGTCTGCCAGTCCGAGAAACCAAAGGGCGTGTAGTTGATTGAGATATCCTCGGCCTTCACTCCTTTGAACTTCAGGTAAGCTTCCAAAATCTTGTTCGTCGTGCGCGGGTAAACATAGTCCGTTCCTTCCAGCACCCAGCGCTTGACGCCCACATCCGTCATCAGGTAGTCCACTGCGGGAATGGCTTGCTGGTTTGGTGCAGCGCCCGTATAGATGACGTTCTTAGATGACTCTTCACCCTCGTATTGCACAGGGTAGAAGAGCAAACCATCGTCCTTCTCGAAAACCGGGAGCACAGATTTGCGCGACACGGAAGTCCAGCATCCGAACACCACGGCGACCTTGTCTTTTTCCAATAACTGCGCTGCCTTCTCCGCGAAGAGGGGCCAGTTGGACGCCGGATCCACCACCACTGGTACAAGCTTCTTGCCCAGCAATCCACCCTTCTTGTTCTGCGCTTCAATCATCATCAGGATGGTGTCCTTGAGCGTCGTTTCGCTAATGGCCATCGTGCCCGAAAGCGAGTGCAGTACTCCCACCTTGATCTCTTGGGCTAGCGTGACTTTCGAAAGTGCGAGCCCGGCTACAATTAGCCCGGCGGCCATTGACATTGCTTTACGTTTCATAAGTTGTCTCCTTTATTCTGGGATTCAGGCATGAGGCATTACATCTGGAGCTGGATGCCGACTCCCGCCTGCCAAAAATTGGGCTCCACTCTGTTGAATCTCGTGTCTTTGTAGAATGTCATCACGCGCGCCTTGAATTGCTTGATGACGTAGTTGAAGTTTATTTCCGTGGTTTTTTGATCGAAGCTCGGGGTTGTCCCACGGGTAAAATCCGCCTTCGCAAATTTGCCGAGGATCTCGAACTTCCCGTTGACCTTGCCCATGTGAACCACTTTCGGAAAGAGGTAGCTTCCCAGCCCGTACGCGCCTTGGCTGTCGCGATAAGCTGCTTCGTAGCCGCCTAAGCCGTTGTAATCGGAAAATTCGCTTTCGATTGAAAATACACCGGCGTTGGGCAATTTCTTTTCCAGAAGGAAATCGGCCGTTGTCGCAGTACGGCCGTTTTGAACCTGCGTTGCGCCGCCGATCGCCAATAAGTTTTTATCTCCGTAGTAGGTCCCGTTCAGGTAATAGCCGTCTTCGGGATCCCAGAAATCGATCTGAACGCGAGCGGCCCCAACAATTCTGGAATTCCCCGTTGCCGACCCGCCATCAAAAACGCCGGCGGAGACCTTCACTTTCTTGGCAAAGGTACCCCAATACATAACGCCGTTGTCGCGTCCCTGAAAAACAGCTGGATAACCGTCCTGGACGCCGTCGGTATACACTGCCCACTCATGCGAATAGAAAGGGCCATAGAGATTGGCGCGGTCGCTGGGCGGCAGAAAACGACCGACCCAGACATTGACTTCCGGGGAAAACTCGAATTGCGCTACCGCGTCCAGCACGCCGATCTTGTTGGTAACGCTGTCGTAGTCCGTATTGAACATGAACTTGATCGTGTCGGTAATTGGTCCGTTCACATAGAGACGAATATGGTCCAACGCGAATTGATTGGTGTCCGTGCCACCGGTCGTGTCGGTGTTGGCGTAGCTGGTTTGCAATCCGGCGCCAACCGTCACCGGACCAAGGTTGATTTGCGCGCGCGACGGCGCAGCAAACGCAACGAGTTCCAAAAGCAAAAGAAAGATCGGAGCGCATCGTCGCACAATGGACGCCCGTTGATTGTAAGGACATCGTCTAGACATCGGTGAATTCTCTCCTCTGGGCCGCGAAGCACCGGTTACGAATTTTGTTCGCTTACAGAACTAAAACCGACCTGTGGAAGATTGCCGTTGGGATTGCAACGGAGCGCCAGTGTTCCCAAAGAAGGCAAGAGGCCATAGGTTCTTATGGACACCGGACGAGGGTGGAAATTCAAGATCTAAACAGAACGTTCATCTAGACTTCGCTGAAGTGTAACACGCGAGCAGGGATAAATACTTATAAATAATTTTGATTAGCTTCCAAAAGTATTAGCTGAATATCGCACTTAGATGTTATGAGAAGGGGAGACGGGAGATGTCCTGTCACGATTCAAATCTTATCGGCGCGTTGGGATCGGTTAGTGAATCGATAGAAGGAGTAACGCAAGGGAGAGGTTTTGCAGTATCTGGGAGTATGACCGCCTTAGTAAGAGGCTGTCGTTGATTCGCCCTTCGAGAGCGCAAAGGGTGCGCCCACCCGTTACTACTGCTTTTTCTTAAAGAAGTGATGCCTTCTGTGGTCGCCCCTGGTCCGGTGCTTCTGCACCTTATGGGGCTTTGGATGCGATTGAAAAGCCTGTGCCGGCGAATTTACCGCGAGAAAAAACACAACCGCGAGTGACGCCACTATCGTTTTCATAAGAGAGGTTCCCTAAACGTAGTGGCCGCCACCGAGCAGTTTTCTCTCAAAACCCCTCGCCGAATTTATGAATCAAACCAATCACGCAGAGCGAAGTCCCCACCAGGCTCCAAGAGCGATGATTGTCGGTATGGCAAAGACCACGAGCAAAACCGGCAGTTCTTCGGCCACCGAGTACCCCGCAGTCTTTACGCCGATGTAGAGGTTTACGCCCGCACACACCCACCACAAAGGAACAAAGACGAGCGCGGCGGTCGCCATGCCTCTAGCCAGCTCCAGCTATTCGGCCAGCGAACAGACAGAGAGCCAAAAGCGCTACGCCCAGAGCAATGATCTTGAGCGTGTGCATCGTCGGTACCTCCTCTTACGATAACGAAGAAACCTGCGGGCGCTTGGCCAGCCTGCCGTTTCACAACGGCACACTCACCGAGCCGATCGAGCCGGTGGCAACATCCTGCAGAAGGACACCCAGTCGCCGCGCTCCGTTTTCGATTCGAAACCGGCGAACTCAGTCGTAACGTCTTACGCCGCGTCTTATAGGCAGTATCAAGTATTTCAGTACTCCTACGCCTCTTGTGTCTGGATCTGACGCCGATTAAACGGACGTCTCCTGTTGACAACGGTTGCTATCAGCCGTACACTAAACCTAGCTAGATATGCCTAGCTAGATATGCTTGGGGGCAGATGCCAAAAACCCGAAATGACAAATTGCAAGGCACATTAACCTTGCTGGTTTTGCGTACGCTTGATTCCCGCGGTTCCTTGCATGGCTACGCGCTGTGCGATCACATCCGCCACGTTTCCGAAGAGCTCTTGCGGGTGGAAGAAGGCTCGCTTTATCCCGCGCTCCATCGCATGGAGCAGGACGCGTGGATTTCCTCCAAATGGGAGATTACCGACAAAGGACGCAAAGCGAAAGTCTATTCGATTACCGCGCGGGGAAGAAAACAGTTAGCTGAAGAACACGAAACCTGGGAGCGTTTAACGCGTGGAGTGACTCGCGTGCTCCGCTATTCCTGATCTTGGAGATGACCTATGTCGTGGTATTCGCGTTGGCGTAACGTCTTTAGATCCGAGCGTCTCAGCAATGAACTGGACGACGAGTTCCAGTATCACTTGGCCGAGACAGTCGATCGGCTGGTCGCCGGCGGTATGGCGCAAAAGGAGGCGTCGCGCGAGGCCCGGCTGCGGCTGGGCAACTACTCTCAGCAAAAGGAGAAGACCCGGGATATGAACGTTGCCGCTTGGCTGGATTCGACATGCGCCGATCTCGGTTATGGTTTACGTCAATTGCGTTTGAACCCTGGATTCGCGGCCATCGCGATTCTTTCGCTCGCACTCGGTATCGGAGCAAACACTACGATCTTTCAGCTTGTCGATGCCATTCACTTGAAAACGTTGCCGGTTCAGAACCCGCGGGAATTGGTTTCCATCGATTTTGATGCGGGATCCGCGCGTTACGGAGCGTGGTGGGGCAGAAGTGCGGTTGTGACTTATCCGCAATGGGAGCAGATCAGGGCACATCAGCAGGCGTTCAGCAGCGTAGCGGCATGGAGCGTCCAGAGGTTCAATCTTGCAAACGGCGGCGAACCCCGCTATGCCCTGGGCCTTTACGTCAGTGGGGAATTCTTTCGAGAACTCGGAGTTGGCACGGTCGTGGGCCGTACCCTCACCTCCCAGGACGACACTCAGGCATGCAATGCCGGCGCAGTGCTCAGCTATGCTTTTTGGCAACGGGAATTCGGTGGTGACCCTCGAGTCCTGGGGCACACCCTAAGCTTGAATGGTTATTCGTTTCCCGTTATAGGAGTCACGCCGCCCGCGTTTTTTGGAGTGGAGGTCGGGAGCAGCTACGACCTGGCTATTCCGCTTTGCGCCGAGCCCCTATTCACCGACGATAAGACCGGCCACATGCCCGACGCCGCCACCTGGTGGTTATCGATAATAGGGCGCTTGAAACCCGGCTGGACCCCCCAAAGCGCCAACTCCCATCTCCACGCTCTCTCACCGGGAATCATGCGCGCCACACTCCCAAGTGGCTACCGGCCCGACTCCGCGAAGCTCTATCTTGCCAACAAGCTCACACTGAAGGAGGCCGGCACGGGAATATCGGTGTTGCGGGCGCAATTCGAGCGTCCGCTCTGGTTGCTGATGGCAATCACTGGTTTGGTCTTATTGATTGCCTGCGCGAATTTGGCCAATCTCCTTCTGGCACGCGCAGCAGTGCGCGAACCGGAAATCGCCATGCGGCTCGCTATTGGCGCGTCGCGCTGGAGACTTGTGCGGCAGCTATTGGCTGAAAGTCTGCTGCTGGCGATCTCCGGCGCCACTATCGGAATAGGCTTGTCTCTCGTGTTGAGCCGCACGCTGGTCGCGTTCATTAGGAATGTCGAGCCCGACGTATTTGTCGACCTTTCACTCGATTGGAGAATGCTGAGTTTTACCGCAGCGCTTGCCGTGTTTACATGCTTGCTGTTCGGGCTTTTACCCGCGTTGCGTGCAACGTATCTTTCACCCGTTTCGGCCATGCGCACGGGAGTCCGCAGCGTCACTGCGGGGCGAGAGAGATTTACTTTCCGCCGCGCCCTCGTGGCCACCCAGGTTGCGCTGTCTCTCGTACTGCTGTTCGGCGCGCTTTTGTTTGTACGAAGTCTGCACAACCTGTTAACTCTTGAAACAGGGTTCCAGCCGGAAGGCATACTCAGCGTTTACATCGATTTCAGTAAAGCGCAATATCCAAAAGAGCGGAGATTGGCCATCTATCGCGACTTGTCTGCTCACTTGTCCGCTCTCCCAGGCGCTGTCTCCGTAGCTCAGGTCTCCATGACACCGGTGAGCGGCGGCACCTGGAACAATTTGGTCGGCGCCGACGCTGTGGTAGCGGCGGGCGGAAAACTGGCCTATTTCGACCAACCCGGTCCAGGCTACTTCAAGACCATGGGAACGCCCTTGATAGCAGGCCGCGAGTTCACTGACCGCGACACTCCCACCTCGCCAAAGGTGGCCATAGTCAACGAAAAGTTTGCACGCACCTTTTTCGGAGGCGTCAATCCGGTTGGCCACACAATCCATATGGCCGCCGATGCTGGCAAACCTGAACCGGTATTCCAGATTGTTGGATTCGTGAAGAACACAAAATATGGCGACCTGCGCGAAGACCTCCTGCCGATTGCCTTTTTCCCCATAGCGCAGGCTGACAGTCCCGGCCCAGACGCAACCTTCGTTGTCCGTGTCGCTGGGGCGCCTGCGCCATTCATGAGCGCTGCGAAGACCACGATTCGAGAGATGAACCCCTCAATGGGGATCGAGTTCCATGCGCTCTCAGCCATACTGCAAGATTCCCTGTTTCGCGACCGGCTGATGGCCACGCTCTCGGGAGGCTTCGCCTTTTTGGCGGCTCTACTCGCGACACTCGGCCTTTATGGAGTAATTTCGTACATGATTGCTCAACGCCGCAATGAGATCGGTGTGCGCATGGCTCTCGGTGCGGACCGCGCCCGCGTGCTTCGCCTTGTATTTCACGAAGCCATATTGCTGCTGGTTCTTGGACTCACGGCCGGGACGGTCCTCGCGCTGTGGGCCGGGAGAGCCGCGGCCGCTCTGTTATTTGGACTGCAGCCACACGATGCCGGTTCGCTTCTTACCGCAAGCCTGCTGCTGATAACAGTTGCTCTCGTAGCTACTTATATCCCCGCTCGGCGGGCCGCTAACCTCAATCCAATGGCGGCGCTACGCAACGAATAGAAAGAGCCGCATCGGCAATCAGCTTGCGTCAACGCGCGAATCTGCGCATCATGGAGCATGCCCTCCCTTCTCGGCAACTACAATATCATCGGATTCGTCACTATCGTCGATGTGGACCGTGCGAAAACTTTTTATCGCGACAAACTAGGTCTGCGCCTGGTCAGTGAGGAACCTCCCTTTGCCTTGATCTTTGACGCGAACGGAATCATGCTGCGCTTGGGCATGGGCAAAGAACGTACGCCGGCTGTAGGCACCGTCCTGGGCTGGCAGGTTCCGGACGCCAGCGCCGTCGTAAAGGACCTGACACAAGCCGGAATCTCCTTCGAACGTTACGACTTTCTGCAACAGGACGCGCACGGGATCTGGACGTCTCCCACCGGCGCAAGAGTCGCCTGGTTTAAAGACCCTGACGGAAACATCTTGAGCATCTCTGAACATCCGGAGGCGAAATAACTGAAGATTAGGTCAGTTTTACAACCCTCTGCTAATGCTCCCGCAATGTCTCTACCGGATCTAGCTGAGCGGCGCGGTACGCGGGGATACTGCTTGCCGCCAGACTCACCAAGAGCAAAACTCCCGTCATTCCAGCGAAGGCAACTGGATCGAATGGCTGGATGCCGTAGAGCATTCCCGATAGCAGCCGCGTAACCATAGCTGAGGCTGCCAGCCCCGTCGCCAATCCAATCAATGCGAGTGTCAAACCACGGCGCACTATCATACCCAGCACATCTGTCTTTTTCGCACCTAGAGCAATGCGTAATCCTATCTCCAGCGAGCGCTCCACCACCATATACGAAAGGAGGCCGTACAGCCCAATCGCCGCAAGTAGCACCGCAATCCCTGCAAAGCAAGTCAGTAGTAATGTCTGGAAGCGAGGCTGCGCCTCCCACGTCGGGTGTGCGACATAGAAGTGGAAGTTAGGCAGCCCTCCGGGTCTCCCAGTA
>PMSX01000349.1 GCA_003167495.1 Bryobacterales bacterium
AAATTACTTCCTCACAACCGGCAACGATATCTTGTACTGGCTGCGTTACCGTTACGATGAGCCAGGCATGCAATACGACTATGTCGGTAATCAGGTGCTGATTACGAATCACGTTGAGGTTGTCGACATTACCGACGCCACCGACCACACGGTTCGGGTTTATTTCGACTACAACAGCAAGCTGCCGGTACACCAAAGCTTTAAGTGGCTTGATCCAGAAACCAAGGAACACTACGATGAAGTCACGGATTACGACAAATGGCGGGATGCCGGAGACGGCGTAATGTGGCCATATACCATAGAACGGCAGCGCAACGGCTACAAGATTCACCAGATCTTCGCCAGCAAGGTGGAGATCAACGCCGAGTTGCCGGCAAACATCTTCGATCTGCCCGCGGGATCACAGATTCTAAAGAAGGTTAACTGATACAATCGAAACTCAGGCAGTTTGCGCATTTGCGCCATGGATCTCGATCAGCTTCACACTTTTCTTGAGATTGTTCGTCTCAAGAGTTTCTCGAAAGCGGCCCAGACCTGTTACCGTACGCAGCCAGCCATCAGCGCCCAAGTTCGTCAACTGGAATTGGAGTTGAACACGACGCTGTTTGAGCGCTACGGGACACGGATCTCGTTAACGGTCGCCGGACGGATACTCGCTGAGCACGCGGAGCAGATTCTCGCCTTGCGGCGGCGGGCGCAAGACGCCATCAACGAGTTGGAAAAGGTGCCGCGGGGCGAACTGGTGATTGCGGCCAACGAGGCGACTTGCATTTACGTTCTGCCGGGTGTATTCGCGGAATTCAAAAAACAGTTTCCCAATGTACAGTTGCTGGTAGACCGCTCCTACGGGACACGCGTGGTGCAAGCCGTTTTGGACAATCTGGCCGATTTTGGCATTACGCAGCTTCCGGTGCAGGAGAAGAAGCTGCAAGTGGTGAAGATCCATTCCGACGAAATCAAGCTGCTGGTGCCGCCAAACCACCGTTTGGCTGGGCAAGGGCGGGTGATGCCGGCAGACCTTTTGGGCGAGCAACTATTGCTGCCCAAGACCGGGACCACCCGAGCACGCTTGAACGCCTGGCTTGACTCGGTCCACGACGAATTGAATGTTTCTATGGAACTAGATTCCACCGAAATGATCAAACGTTTCGTGATGGCGAATTTAGGCTTATCTTTCTTAGCCGCGTCGCATTGCCAGGAAGAGGAAGCGGCCAATAAGCTGGCCTGCGTGCCGCTGGGACCGGAACCGATGATCCGGCGGGTCGGGTTAATTTACCGGAAAGACAAGTCGTTATCTAAAGCTGCTCTTGGGTTTATTCAAGTGACCTTAGACCATGCTGGAAACGAAGTTGGTATATTTCAATCACCGAGGCTGCGGGCCTCTGGAACGTAAAACGAGGAACGGACGAATATTTCGATGGGGCTATGGCACAATTAACGGCACGCACTTCGACGATTTTTATAGCGACGAGCGATGACACACGGGTGTACCGCTCGGTGGAGGATGTGCCGCTGCCATTGCGCCAGAAGCTCTTGGAATGTACGCGCGGGATGAACTCGGCAACGATCCTGATAGCTGATAAACAGGGTAGGGAAGAACTGGTGCGCGCGCTGCAGGGCCGGCCAAGTGAAGTGCAATGCCGGCTGATGGACAGTATGCGGGCGCGCCAGCCTGAAAGCCAGGCTAAGGCGGCGGTGGAAGAAAAGCCGTCGATGTTGCGGTCGATCCGGTTATGGCTGGAAGTCCTGCTTCCGGTGGCAGCGGGCGCGTCGCTTTGGGCATTTTTTCAATCGCGATTTTTCTAGTCTGAATTCCCCTATACGATTTCCGGAATGAAGTCGATATGTTTTCTGTGACGACTTCATTCGGCGACCATCCCCACTCTGCTCTCTTAAAGATTCCTACTGGCGAACCAAACGGTTCAAAGCATGAAATTCCATGCACCTTTGAAGGCATGAACGGCAAGCACCTACGGCTCGAAGCTCCGGAACCCATTAGCATTTCCGCTCCGGTCAGCGTGGAGTATAGCGACGCTATGTTCCTGGGAGAAGTAGTTGGCTGCCATCGCGGTGCTGGTGGCGTCTGGGAATTGAACATTAAAGTGGATCAGATTCTGACAGGCTTGCAGAGCCTTTGCGCGCTTCGGGCGCAGCTTCTAGGCGAAGGTGTGCCGGTAACGACGCGTGGGTTTATCCCGGTGAGCGGCCCTCTTCTGAATTAGGGTCAGACGAAGGGCTTAAAGAAGCCTGTCCGGCTTCCGTCGAGGCTCTGTTTCAATTGTCGTTTCTCAGAGCGATCATGGGGTCGACCGCCGCGGCTCTAAAGGCCGGGTAAGCGGTGGCGAGCAAAGCACAGAGGAGCAGACATGCGGCGCTCGCGAGCAGGGTGATAGGGTCTTGCGGCGACACGCGAAACAGGAGCGAGGCAAGAATCCGCGTGGTCGCTAGCGACAATAGGATACCGAGAAAAGCGCCGGCGAGGCTCCATCTGACGGAGTGTCCGAGGACAAGACGGGCAATTGCAGCAGGTGTAGCGCCAAGAGACATGCGAATGCCGATTTCGTGTGTTCTTTGAGCGACAAGATAAGCAATCGTCCCATATACGCCAATCGCCGCAAGAAACAATCCAACGCCGCCGAAAGCCAGCAACAAAAGTGCGTCGAAACGCGGACGAGCGTCTAACTCACCAAGCCGTCCCTGCATAGTTTTGATTGCAACTGGGAGCGTAGGATTCAGCTTGGCGATCTCTTGCCTGAAAAGTGGCGCTAATATTTCATCGGAGATCGGGCTGCGCAGCAGAATGCTAAGAGTGCTTTGGGCAACAGGCCCGGTGGCATTCAGGTAGGTGTCATCGGGAGTATGAGTTCGCAAAATGTAGTACTCAGGGTTCCCGGCAACGGCGAGCCCGTTATTCTTCACGTCGGGGACGACCCCTACGATTTCAACAGCACCGCCGCCGCCAATCTTGAGGTGCTGCCCAACGGCGTTGTGGTTCGGAAACAGGCGATTCGAGAGGGATTTGCTGAATATGCATAGATTCGCGCCGGATCTTCTATCGTCTTCCTGGAAAGTCCTGCCTGACAGGACGGGAATTTGAAGCACGGTGAAATAACCAGGGGAGACGTATCTCCAATTCACCAAGCCGCCAGTCCCGGTTTCATGCTTTGGCTGACCGGCGATTTCAATCGCGTAAAGAGGCCGGGAACGCTGCCACCCACCAGGTGGAAGAGAATCACTTAGGCCCAGCGCGCGCGCACCGGGAATGCCGGCGAGTTGCCGCTCCACGCGGTTGAAGAAGTCTACACGTTCTTCAGGCTTCCTATAGCTGCTGGAAGGCAATACCAGTTGCGCAGTAAGCACATGGTCGGTCTGCATCCCGAGCGTTTGTGATTCCAAATTCCAAAGACTTCGCACGAGTAATCCGGCGGCGGCCAGGAGAACCATTGATAAGGCGATCTGCGCGGTAATGAGAGCGTTCTTAAAAGCTGTCGATGCGCGCGGAGTTACGCCGCAAGAGCTGGAGAGCGTTTCGATTCGCAGCCGTTGGAAGGCTGGTACGAGGCCAAAGAACATTCCTCCGAGGACAGAGAGTCCCATGGAGGCTGCCAAGACGCGGCCGTCGAGCGAGGCGTCTGCGAGATGAGGAATTCCATCTGGATTAGCCGCTATGGCGATGTGCAGCAATAAGGAGCCGAGTGCGCAGCCTGCCACTCCTCCGCTCACCGCAAGAAGCAGACTTTCCGTGAGCAGCTGGCGTAAGAGACGGGCGCTGCTAATTCCTAACGCCGTGCGGACAGCTAGTTCGGTCTGGCGGCTGGCCGCGCGCGCGAGCAACAAATTGGCGACGTTCGCGCATGAGATCAGCATCACCACAAGCACCGCGCCGAGCAAGGTCCAGGCCGCGAGGCGCGCGTCCCCCATCTGGCGATCACGCACGGAGCGAACCTCGAATTGGATTTCTTTGCGGTATTGATCCGGGACGTTTTCCAGAAGGCGATGGAAAAACGGGGCTAATTGCGAACGGGCGCTTTCCAGCGTGACTCCGTCTTTGAGGCGGCCAATCGAGCGCAGGACACGAGTGGCTCCAGGCTGGAAACCTGCGGGATCGATAACTTGCGGCGTGAGCAGATCCGCATGTTGCAGCGTGGGCAATTCGAACGCAGCCGGGAGAACACCTACAATCCGCACGGGTGCGCCGTCAAGTATTAATGTTTTGCCAACAACCTGCCTGTCGGAGGCAAAGCGGCTTTGCCAGACGCCAAAGCCGATGAGGGCTTTGCGTGGTGCGCCGGGTTGACCATCCGTTTGGGAAAATGTGCCGCCGAGGATCGGCTGGACGCCGAGAACCGAGAGGAAATTCCATTCAACCTCCGCGCACCGTCGGCGGACTCGATTGTGATCGGTGATGTCACAATCGCCAATACCGCTCCAGGAAGTCACCGACTGGAAAGGTGTTCGGACGGTGAATAGATCTTTGTATTCGGCAGCGAACAAAAACTCTTGATCATCCGCGATCTTGGTAAGCATGCCGAAAGAGACGAGTTGCGTGTCCGCCCTATAGGGAAGAGCACGGAATAGTATGCGATCCGTTACGCTGAATACCGCGCTGGTAGCACCGGTGCCAAGAGAGATAGCCAGCAGAGCAGTAATTGTAAAGCCGGGAGATCGGCGGTACGCGCGGAGAGAAAATCTGAGGTCTTGGAGGAGTGTGTCAAGGTAATGCACGGCGAACCATATACACAGGCCATTTTATAATTAAGCTGCGGTGTTGATCACCGATGGCCGATTTCACTCAAGATCTCCAGTATGGTGTGCGCCAAGTGCGCCGGTCTCCAGGCTTTTTCGCAATCGCGGCCTTGCTGATTGCGGTTGGCATTGCGGCAACCACCGAGATATTCACCTTAGTGGACGCGCTGCTGTTGCGTCCGCTGCCGGTGCGCGATCCTCAGAATCTGGTTCAAGTTTTTCAACAACAAGAGAAACGACCGGCCGATCCATTATTTGACTATGGCTTCTTTAGACGCATCGCGCGCTATTCCTCGACTCTTTTTGAAGCCTTGGGTCAGATGGACACCACGCGTGCGCTGGAACGGGGCGGGCACGCGGAGCGAATTCACGTGGTCGCTGTTACAGAAAGTTTCTTCAATGATTTGGGAGTTACGCCGCTGCTCGGGCGAGTTCTGGGCAGTGGGGATAGCCATGCGGTGGTGCTTTCGTACGCGTGCTGGTCTCACAGTTTTGGGCGTGATCCGAAGGTTCTTGGACGAGTGGTGCGATTGCAAGGACACCCCTACACCGTCATTGGCGTAACTCAGCAGGCATTTACCGGCACAACGGTGGACAGTAGTCCCGATTTGTGGATGCCGTTCGCCAACCAGCTTGATTTTTCGAGAACCCCGGATCCGAATCTCGATGGCTATGTGATCGAGATTATTGCGCGTCTTCGGCCCGGAATATCGGAGTTGCAGGCCCAGCAGGAAACCGCCGCGCTCTGGGCCAGATACTTGCAGGACGCTAATATTGGCCATGATTCGGGATTGACCAGAGGCAGGTTAGAAGTTCTATCTATTGAGCACGGAGTATCGCCGATTCGTGACCAATCGAAGACCGTTCTCTCGCTGCTGTTGGCTGGAACGGGTTTGTTGCTGCTGATGGTTTGCGCAAACGTGGGAGGTTTGCTTTTGTCGAGGGCGACGGCGCGCGACCGGGACACCGCTGTTCGGCTGGCACTGGGAGCAAGTCGCGGGCGAATTGTGCGCCAGTGGATCGTCGAAAGCTTGCTCCTCACAGTCATAGGTGGGTGTGCCGGCGTGTTGATTGCTTATGTGAGCTTGCCGGTACTGATGCGTTGGATGCCGCCGGCGCACGGCATTGGATTCGATCCGGGCGAGATACGAACGTTGGCGCTGCACCTTGCGCTGGATCTAAGAGTTACCGCATTCTCTCTTGCTGTCTGCGGACTGACGGCGATACTCTGCGCAGTCGCTCCAGCGTGGAGAGCTTCGCACTCGGACATCAATATGGCGCTTAAGAGCGCAATCAGCGATCGCCGGAACAGTCTTTTTCAGTCAGTTTTATGCGGCTTTCAGATCGCTTTATGTACTATGCTGCTGGTCTCAGCCGGGCTGATCGTTCGGAGTCTATCCAACCTGCGTGGGTCTGATGCAGGCTTCGACCGAGACCACGTCACTGTTTTTTCTATCGATCCGCATGTGCGTGGCTATGACAGTCAGAAGACTTGGATGCTGCAACAACGACTGATGGACGAGGTGCGAAACCTGCCGGGAGTGGAGGGTGCTGCTATTGCGTACCGAGGACTCATGCGCGGAATTGGGCTAGGGAATTCAGTGGTTTTTCCCGGACAGAGCGGAGGCGTCATCAATACGAGTGTCAACTCCGTGACTCCCGAATATTTCGGAGTGATGGGCATTCGTTTTTTATCCGGCCGGAACTTTAATTCGTCCGACATGGCGGAAGAGGGGAAGCTGCAGAAAGTGGTCGTGAACGAAGCGTTTGTCCGCAAATTTCTGGAGGGTAGGCAGCCGATAGGAGAGAAGTTTGCCACTGGCCAGCGATTTATTAAGCCCGAGTGCGAAATCATCGGCGTGGTTAACGACACGAAATACCGGTCATTGCGGGAAGTTCCTCCGCCCATCTCTTACGCGTACAATTTTGGACCGAAGGCTTATCCGGACTCGTTTATTTTGCATGTGAGAAGCAGTGGCGATCCGCATGCGATTATTGGGCCTGTGCGGCAATTGTTGCGGTCGATTGATCCGGAACTGCCGCTTTTTCAAGTGGCTACGTTGGCGGAAGAAGTAGATCAATCGCTGTGGCAGGAACGGCTGCTGGTGGCGCTGACTTCCTGCTTCGGCGCGTTTGCGCTTTCGCTCTCCGCTATTGGATTATATGGCATCCTTGCCTATTTCGTCGCCCGGCGACAGCGAGAAATCGGGCTGCGGATGGCGCTGGGTGCGAACTCGCGCAACGTGATCTGGCTTGTTGTACGCCGTGTGATGCCGACGTTGGCGAGCGGGGTTGTTGGCGGCGTGGCGTTGTCATGGGCGGCAAGTTCGTGGGTGCGGAGCGTGCTATATGGAGTGCGGCCGTTCGATCCTGCGACGAATGCCGGGGCGGTCTTGTTGCTGATCGGAATCGGAATCGGCGGGGCGGCGTTGCCGGCTATACGCGCGATTCGCGTGGATCCGTCTTCTACCTTGCGTCAGGATTAGCGTCTTTTTATTGTTCCCGTAACGCGGTTGCCGCATCTGTGCGAACAGCGCGCCAGCAAGGGATCAAGGCGGCGAGACAAGTACAAATGAGCACCGCAAGCGCCGCGCCGGCGAATGAGATTTTGTCGAGCGGATCAACATCGAACAGGAAGTTTCGTGTCAGTTGCAGCGCCAGCGCTGCCACCAGCAAGCCTACTGTTAGACCAAGACTCACCGCCCAACTCATGCGGCCGCACACTGTCTCGACGATGTGACGGATTTGTGCGCCGATGGCGACGCGGATGCCGAGTTCGCGTTTGCGACGGGTGACGGAGAAAGCTAAAGTCCCATAGAGACCGATTCCAGCCAGCAGCAGTGCGATCAGGCTGAAGAAGCTAGCGAGCCTTGCTACCAGCCGCTCCTGCCAGAGGGTGTTTTGGACTTCCTGCTCCAGCAATGCCTCTTCAATTAACGGTACGCCACCTCCGAGTTTGCGGATGACCTCCTCACCGGGCCTAACTACACTCGCGGGAAAGCCAAGCGTCCGCACGAACAATATAAGGTGCTCGTTGGCGCCGTTGAATACGTGATACACCGTGGGAGGAGCGGGTTCCTGCATTTGGCGGAACTTGGCAGTTTCTACGAGACCCACTATCAGGCTTGTGGGAGGCTTGCTGCCGTCTCTGCCATTGACAAGATACTGGCCCACTGGATTCATGTGCGGAAAAAGTAGATCAGCCAGGGCGCGGTTGATGACTACGTTGGCTGGTTTTGCGTCGTTATCTTGCGAGAAAAGATTGCGGCCCGCTAACAGAGGAATGCCCAAAGTCTCAAAGTACTTAGGCGTAATGGGAACCAAAGTTGTATTCAAGAAGACGCTCTGGGCTTGATTTACGCCGGGCCGAGTCATTGTTGTTTTGAGGCCGGCGCCGCGCATGAGGCCAAAGGTGGAAAAAGCCATCGACTTCACGCCCGGGAGTTGGCGGATGCGTTGCTCCAACTCTGCCTTATAAGCCTGTGCTTGAGCCGGCGTGAAGCTAACTTGGTCAATTCCGAGCGTGAAGCTTAACAGCCTGTGTCTAAAGTCA
>PMSX01000262.1 GCA_003167495.1 Bryobacterales bacterium
CCGGATGGCTGCTGTTGAACGCGCTGACCATCTGGTTGAGCAGCGTCAGGGTGTTGCCTGACCACATGGTCTGCCAGGTGAGGTCGACCACGCCACCGGACGATGACGAACTGCTGGCCGCCGTCGGCGCGGCCCCCAAAACAATTAACCACCGGGTTTTCGGCGCTGTCATCGTTTTACAAGTACCTGGCGCTGTCTGCGGCCGAGCTGCGCCTGCCGATCCTGGTCCCCAACCCGGCGCATTCGCAATTCATCGCCCGCGAGTCGTCCGATCCGCGCGAAGAAACGCTTTCTTTGCCGGCGACGCGCGCCCGGCAACTGCTGAACATGTCTGCGGGCGATTCGATACCCAGACAGTCTTCTTGGCACGAAGCTCATGCAGGAAGCTTTTCGCGACAACGGACTGCTGGCAGATATGACGGCGGAAGCCGGTGAACGCCAGGGACGCATGCAACTCTTCATAGGCGCAATTGGCTCTTACTAAAACCCCCACTCGCACCGTGATGTGAACTTAAATGACCCTACTGAAGCAGTGGAGATTATTTTTCTGGCAAATCATCTGTTGCGCATCGTTGATGCGCGCGCCAAAGCAAAGGCCAGTAATCCATGACAGATCCAATCGTTCCTTTTTCCATCCCCCACGGTCTTGCCGTGATCGGCGCCCGCGCACCGGGCTTGTTTCTGCCCAGCGAGTGTCACGCTGTACTAAATGAGGAGAATGTGGCACGGAAGAGCGGCGGGCTACACGGGGTAGTAGCCACATTAGCGTCCAAAGTTTCTGTATTCGAAAAAAAACGCATCCAGCGCGGCCGCTGGTCGCAGACCCTGGCTCTCTGCCTCCTCGACGAAATCCCTGACTTCTCTTAAGAAAAGCTCGTAGCCTTTTCCGTCAAGGTCCGCTGCCATCTTGAAGCCGAATGACCTAAGCGCGGTCTTCACTGGCTCATTCACTACGATAAAGCGCTCCGGATCATACACCGCAAGGAGCTTTGTCGCCAAGTTGGGCCCGACGCCGGGAATCCGCTGCAAAGCGTCCAAATGATCAGCTGTCCTTAACGCACGATTGTCCAGGCTGCCCAGTCTGTTCTTTATCGCCGGAAGCTCGGCCAACAGCAGAGCCTCGTGGAACAGCAGGATGTGACCCAACGCTGAGATGCGAAGAAATTCGCTAAACTCCGCCGGACTAAAATCCCAGCTCTTAAAATGCAAAAGCCCCTGCATCCGCTCAAGGGCCCGATCCTGAGCCTTTACCGCAGCCAAACCATCCAGTCCGCGCCAGTACTCCGCCGCGCGATTAATGGCATCCCTTTTCTGCCATTGAGCCTCACGCTGTGCCTGCTGCTTCATCGCATCGGCTATCCTGAGGTCTGTCGCCCTCCGGTGGCGGCTAAGTTCCTGATGTTTTGCGACATACGCATCAAGCGTTTTGCTCAGTTCCGGCGCGGCTTTCCAATGGCCATCAAACCAACTTCTCAGCGCATCAACCTCCGCCGCCACATTTGTGAGCAATCCACACTCAACGTTGTCCAACAACCCGCCGGCTGTTAGATTTCCCGATCCAACGACACAAACCGATTTATCCTGGCTATCAATAATCCAGACTTTAGGGTGAAAGACTGGCGCCATCGGCGCTATCATCAGCCCAAACTTAGGCCCTTGCGAAGTCCCCTGTAAGCCCCTAAGTCGAAAAAGCAACCTAGGATCGGTCTGATAAAACGCCTGTCCCAAAAGTACTTGCACCGTCTCGGCGCTCGACGATTTTAAGTGATCCTCAACCTTCTCCCATCCCTTCAAGCTCCCGAAGGCGGCTGCGATCCGAACAGTTTTAGCACCCTTGAGCAACTCTCGCAGGTCGAAGCCTTCCGAAACCCCCGCGACGACCGACAGATCAACCGCGCCTTCCGCCCACAACGGACCAACCACGCCTTTAGACATGCTGCGCCTTCAAACCTCATCGCTCCTAAGCGACGGGACCACAGAAAACCACGCCGAGATCTTTAAGGAGCCTCCCGACCATTAGACTCCACCCAGGACCAGCCCTTCGCCGACCTCCAAAATGCCGGTGTCCGCTGCTGGTTCGCACCCCACGACATTGGCCCCCGCCAAAATTTCCACGAGCAAATCGACGAAGCCATCCGCCTCCACGACAAGCTCCTCCTCGTCCTTTCCCGGAATCAAGCATTTTATGAAATCTTCGTTGCTGCGGCGTCGATGGGCATTACTATATGTATGGCCTCTGGCGATCATGGCACTGCCGATATGGATGTCGCACATTGCGGATCACGCCGTTCATGTTGAAGCTCCGGCAAACGATCCACTAGTGCTCGCTTACCTTGTTGGTATATAAATCATTGTGCGTCATTCCTGTCGGAGCGAGCGCCATAACTTTGCCCCGATACGGCTCCGACCAAACAGCTCAGCGGGCAATGCCATAACGTAAAACGCGATGCGGTTAAGCATGCGAACTGATGGATGAACTGAGATTGATGACCTGCGCGCCAACATCCCTTCCCAGCGCCTCCAGATGCTTATGATGCGTGAAGAACAGCACCTGTGTGTGAATAGCCAGATCCCCGAGTACTTTAAGGGTCGCTAATGCTCTTGTGTCATCGGCGTTGACAAGAATGTCATCTAAGATGACTGGGCAGGGTGCTACTGTTTGGACATGCTGTTCAATCGCAGCAAGCCGTAAAGCAAGATACAGTTGATCACGAGTACCGTCGCTCAATCCGGCAATTTCTACGTTGTCCCTGTTCCTACGAATTGCGACGAGCACCGATTTATCGTTCTCGCCAAAGCTGGTCGTAAGGCCGGAATAATCGCCCAAAGTCAGGCTGGAAAAGAAATCGCTCGCGCGTTTTAACACCGGGCCTTGGTGTTTCTCACGATAGCTTTCGATGGCTCGCTGCAGCACCTCTGAGGCAAGCTGCAATCTGAGATATTGGGCCAGCGCCGGGCGCACTCGCCCTAAGGCATCTTCCGCTTTTTGAGCTTGAAGCGTGGACTCGTCGCTCGCTTGTAATCGCTCGAATTCCTGGAACAATGTGGCGTACCGCCCGCCAGCTTTAAAAACCTCATCCTGTAGCGCTCTCTGGCGGTTCTCAATCGAGACGATTTCTGATTGAAGAGAATCCAATAGGTATACCGATGCCTCCTCTTCAATCTGCTTCACATCGGGAGCCGCGTTTCGCTCGATTAAGCCGTGGGCGATCCGTTCGTACTCCTCTAGTTTTTCCGCTTTCTGTTCAGCGGCCGCAATACAGACGTCAAGTTCCTCGCCCGTTTGGCAACGCGCAACCTCCATGAGCCTTTTCAAGCTGGCTTGAGCGACCTGCGCTTTGTTTATGTGGCCAGCAATCACTTCTTCATCTCTCGCATTTTGCGACTCTAAACCCTCACGCTCGGTTTCCGCCTTGCCAGTTTTGACTAAACGCAAATGCAGTTCTGTTACGGCCGCGTCATGGGAAAACGAGCTGAGTGATGGATCATTCGCGGCCACAACAAGGGCAACCCGTTTTTCAAACAGTTCAATATTCTCGCCGATTCTAGTAATTCGATGTTGGAGACTATCAGCATCCTTGAGGTGACCATAAACGGTTTCAAGAATTGCCAGCGCTTCTGTCATTTGTTCGGGAGTGCAAGTTTCGGGCAAAAGCATCTCGCCAACAATAGAAGACCATTTTAGTGCCCATTGATCCAGCCGATTCTTGCAATCGTCCCACTTTGTTTGACATTTTTCTGGAGACAATAATTGCAACTGTCGACGGATGCCTTCGATCGCGTGCCTTCGCTCCTGTACGTCCTTTGTGAAAGCTTCAGCGACCTTAAGTAAGATCGTAAGGGACTCATCCCCGGTTGTCGATGTCGACTTCATTTGGAGCAAACGTGAGTTAACTTGATCAGAAGTTTTCGCCACGCGATCCGTCAACAGACGGAGGTCTGTTTCTTTTTCGTGACACTGTTCAAAACGGTCAACAATAGCCTGTCGGGATTGCATCCATTCCTTCATTTCCATCGGCGAGAGCGGTTCCATTTCAAGCGAGTGCCATTCGGCGACCCACTTTTGGCGGAGTTCGCGTTCTTCACTATCCAATCGTTCACATTCTCCGTTAAATCGGAGCTGATCCGAACAAGCTATCTCGAGCTCTTTGACAAGTCGGTCGTGGATCGCGACGTCCTTTGCCTTCGTAAACCGGAGGTCTGCCATTTCATCGGCCAGACCAAGCTGCACCGCGAAGCTGTTGTCAATGCGAGAAGAATCACCAGACTGTTGCTGCGCTTCTTCAGTCGATAACGTCTTCTCAAAAACCGAACTACGGATCAGCCGCCAGAGGTGGTCACGACGGCCGCGAATTGAGGTTAGTTCATTCTCGCCCGCTCTGCCGACCGTTGACGCTAGGCGATCTAGTTCACCCTGTTTGGATCGACTTCTCTCTGCGACTTCCGACAGGCGAACGGTAAGGTCCTTGCGAACGAGCGTTAAGCGCTCCCAGTCTAAAATGTAACGGTTGATCGTCGCAAGAAGAGGAGTTCTTGCGGTCTCGAGATCTTGAATGGTGCCCGGCCATCCACGTAGCTTCTTCAAATCCCTGTTAGCAATCAAAGTCAGTCGTTCGATATCCAGTTTAAGCCGCGCAATTGCTTGGTCGGTATCGCCTAGCGACTTCGCTTGCTCTATCGCAGCTAACAGATTTGCTGGGTCGCCGGGATCGGGGTATCTATCGAGGTCTTCTCGAAGGCGATCTTGCTGTTGCCGTACCGTGCGTACCTGTTCGTCAGCCTGCGAAAAGGCGGTGGCCAATCTTGCGTGTTCTGTTATCAAGGAGAGGATTGCTGATTTTCGTGAGTAGGTTGCTCTCATTGTCTCAGCTTCAGCGACTGGACGTCGCGGCCACATTCTTCTCCATTCTGATTCGGCTCTTTGGATCGCATCTGCCCGCTCGCTCACGCGTTTCGGTTTATCGTTAATGCTCCTGTGGTAATCATTCGTCTCGCTATAGAGTTCCTCGATCTGGTTTGCGTGAGCTTTTAGAATGCTGTCTACGTGAAGGGCATCGATCCGTTCCTTGCCATGGCTGACCTGCTCTCTTAAAACATGAATTTGTCCAGTTGCGTCCGAGAGGGTCCGCGCAGACTCGTCGCGCTCTTTCCGTGCTTCAGTTGCCAATAGTGGCACATCCAGGAGCGCGTGGAGCCCGGCGCGCAACTCCTGAAGGCGAGCAATATCTGGTTTGTTGCTAGCTATCCGACGCAGTCGGATTAGTTGCTGCAATAGTGATTCGGATTCCGTTTTGAGCCGCTCGTTTATTTCTTTGGCTTCCTCCAACTCAACTTGCTTCTGTTTGACTGAGTTGGCGGAAATGGCAAGTCGTCGTACTTCGGCTTTGGCATCCTTATATTCATCCAAAGCACAGTTGATCAGCTTGGTTCGCGATTTAGGAGAGAACAATTCTTTGGACTCAGCATCAAGCTTTTCGAGTAACGCCCTCAAGTCAAGCAGGCCGGCGGCCTGGAAAAGTGCGCTACCTATGTCGCCCTTGCCACGGAGGAGTTCTTCGCCTCCTTCGCGGAGGCGTTGGTGCGTTAAACCGAAAAATTGCTCAAACCGCTCCCGGTCCAGCTCTTGCAGAAAGACGCTGAGTGCGCTGTCGGAGATTTGCCTGTCATCCGGGTTCAATAGAGTTCCAGTAGTTCCTTTCCGCCGTCGAAAGGATAGACCGTTCTTGCCGTTCGAAATAGTGGCGCCGATTCGCAATTCCGACGTCTTGCAGCTATGAACATCCACTGTTCTTGTCGGCACTCCGAAGAACAAAGCCGAGATGCCTCTCAACAAGGTGGACTTACCGGCTTCGTTGTCGCCGTAAATCACATAATAATCAGGGGCAGTGTGGGGAAGATCGATGGACCGATTGCTGAAATGTCCAAAGCGCACAAGGTCGACGCGATCAAGTCTCATTGTGGCTCCAACGCGACCAGGCGCGCGAGTAAAAGGTCTTCAGCCTCTTCAAGAGCCGAGATTAGAGTTCCTGTACCTAGCTCTATCGGTTCGGCTCCCTCTGCGGTGTCAGCGGGCAGTTTCTTACTCAGCTCTTGAATTGAAGCCAAGTCGGCTAACGCTTCGGGTTGACTTCGAAGAGCTGCAACGGTTCTCGCAATCTCTCCTAAGGGATCGTCGCGATTGATTAAAGACTTTCGATCAAAAAGGGGCGCAGTTGCGACTTTCACTCGTTCGATCCAGAGTTGCCCATTTCCGCACTCATTGGCGATGCTGATGATTTCGTTGCGTACTTGATCGGGGTCACGGTTCAGCTCCGCGTGAGCATCTGTCGCACCGAAGAGCTTCAGGCGAACAGCAGTAACCCGGTCCTTCGCTTGCAGGACCAACCCACCTAGAGTTGTCCTAACCTGATCATAGATCTCGTCAGAGATCTGGCAATTAGATGTATCGATGTGAACTTCCATCCAAGGCACCACTGACGTGGAGATCGGCATGATCGATACCATTCCAGCATCTGCGACCGTCACCAGTTCGCAACTTTTCTCTCCCTGCTCTTTTCCGTGTCGGCCCTGAATGTTTCCCGGATAAACGATATAAGGATCTGCGCAGAGAATGTGTCGATTGTGTACATGGCCGAGTGCCCAATATTGGTAGCCTTTGCTTTTCAGGGTGTGAAGTGAGCATGGAGCGTAATTCGCATGGTCCGACATGCCCGCCAGGTTGGTATGCAGCACCCCGACATTGAAAAAGCCAGGAACCGGTGCCGGGTAATTGACGGCTAGATCTTCAGTTACTGCCGGAGTCGAGAAGCTCTGCCCATGTATCGCAACCTGGAGTTCCTCGTTCAACAAGGTGTGCGGCTCCGTCGCCCGAAAAATATGAACGTTGCGCGGTGGCCGCAGCTGCTTGATAAGTCTGCTGGCAGCGTCGTGATTTCCGTAAATAAGATAGACATCAATACCTGCGTCAGCTAGACGAGTCATTTGCTTGTTGAAAAATAGCGCCGATTCGAAACTCTTAAGTCCGGTATCATAAAGGTCACCGGCGATAATTAGAAAGTCCACGTCCTCGGAAACAGCGGCATCCAAAACTTTCTCGAACGCGCGCCGCGTGGCATTCCGGATTTCCTTTGTGGGAGCGCCCGGATACTCTGCGAGTCCCTGAAGCGGTGTGTCAAGATGAACATCTGCGCAGTGAATAAATTTCATGTTGCTCGCATCCCTATATCTTTGTCACTGAATGGACTGTGCGTCGGTAAATGTCATATGAGTGCTAAATCAAATTATCGTTGCTCGAAGGACCAGAACCGCGAAGTCCTGATCCCCAGGGCTGCGCCATGCCTTATCCGATGAGTTTGCAGGCTCCGCTACATTCATTTAGAGCAAGGAGATTGTCCTGACATTTGCCGTCAGCGTATGTTCTGAGGTATGGGGCCTTGTTTCCGTCGCCTCGCACGACAGACACATACACTTTCTTTCCTGTGGAGCGATCTGTCGTATAGAACTGTTCTTCTTTCGAGTCGATCTTCTTGATTGCTAGCTCCCGAGTGATGCGCCAATTGCCGGCAATATTGCCAATGTGGGTGATGTGCTCGTGAGTGCTGGAGCGGTCGGGTTTGTTAACGCACGTAACTTCGAATTCTTTCATGTGTTTTAAATCCTTTTTGAATTTCTTGAAATAGAGTTGGTTCCCCGCGTGCGGCGGTGTTTATTTGCCTGCCCCGCATTTCTTTTGAAATAGGTGGTGGATCTTGGCGGGTCACGCCCTTTAAGATCAAACTTGTGGTTGATTGTCAACTCAACATCCTGTCCAAATGTTTTTAGAATAGTCGTCTTTGTCCCAGTGCTTCTTCTCGTGAGGAATAAAGGGTGTTTGTTGCTTGATCCACGTATAAGAGATTGAACTGTTCCATCCTGACGCGCAAAGCCGAAATTGTTACCCCAAAGCGCTCGGCCAAAGAATAGAGGCTTTTCCACTCCGTTCGGTTGATCTTCTGGGACTCCGCGATAACGACATTTCGCGGCATCAAAATGGCGGCAGCGTAGCGATTGACAGAGCGCGCCTCGTCTGGAGTATCTGCACGAGCATTTATCTGGCGTAAAATGTCGCGACCTTGCTCCGAAGCTAGCAAGGTCTTGATTATTTGAACCTGCCCACCACTGGAACTACGGTAAGCAAATACGTCTGGAGCAGCGGTGTCAAATAGGTCGGGGTGGTCGAGCTTGGATTTGTCTACGAAAAGGTCCCAATGCCCCATCTCGTGACCTTGGGTTAGGCGTCGGCGGCCGGGCTTTTGTTCCATTTCCTTCTTACGACGTTCATTCATAATAATGAGGCGATCATGCGGGCGAAGACCAGCGAGTACTTCTTCTCCAGCGATCTCGTCAATTTCTTCCCAAAGCATTGAGAGGCCCAAAACCAGATCACCAAAAAGCTCTATGTCGATGGGGAATGAGAGGGGGCGCTCTAGTTTTTGTTCGAATTCGAAAAGGCGCCGTTCGGCGATCTGTTCGATCTGCTCGTTTCGGTAAAATGTCATTTTTTCTTTTCGATTTCTCGGAGGAGCCTTCTCCAGTCTTCCTCCGAAAGACGTGTTGAGAGTGCAGAGCGAAAGAACATTCGCGCACCCTCACTGTTTTTGAGCATGTCTCCAACGTCTGCCGGGGCCTTACCAGCGAGCGCAAGTAGTTCATCGCTGTTCCCCCCCAGTTCTGTGGCCAAGGCCAGGATCACAGTCACTGACGGTACAAGTCGGTCATTCTCGATCTTTGACAGATAGGTGAAATCGAGGCCGCCGCGGTCATCTTCTTTCAAACGCTTCGCAACACGGTCGGCCAGATCACGTTGGGACAGTTTGGCGTCGAGCCTCAAGGCTCTTATTCGACTTCCTAGTGTCAGTTTGTTGGCCACGATCCGATTTTCGTTGATGTTGAGTTGAAAGTCAACATCAATTTCTAATGGGGCTGATCAAATGCCAATCCGTTCGACCTCGTTCGAGGGAAATCTCATCCTGCCGGCGATCATACAGTTTGGTGGTGCGCGGCGACTCGTGATTGGCGATCTGCTGGGCGATTTTAAGCTTGCCGCCGTTGGTGTTGGCGCCATCGCGACCGCGCGATAGTGAGTATGTGAATATGCCGTTTATCACACACGATCATCAAAGCCATGCAACTCACCGCAATCACCCTGTCCTCCGCTCCGGAACTCCAGCCCGCCCGCCTGTTCGCCCGAACCCCAAGGCCGCCCGGCGCTTTCTTGAATTCTTCACCGCCCAGATCAATAACGACGGCACCCGCAAAGCCTATGACGGCGGATACGCTTAGTTCTAGCATGCCATGATCGGCTATATTGGGTTACAGTCGGTGATAATCGGTGATATTAGGATATGTAACCGAATCAGCCACTAGCGACCCATCATTGGGAGGCAGTCGCTACACCAATGGGGATTCCCGCATGACCATGACCAGCGAGACAAAAATCGGAGAGGGCATTGGAGCGAAGTAAATGACGGTTGACCGATGGCTTTCCGTGGACGAGATCGCTGACCATCTCGGCGTTAAGCGCGATACGGTTTACAAGTGGATAAGCGAACGCCAAATGCCGGGCCACAAGATCGGCAGGCTTTGGAAGTTCAACAAGAATGCTGTGGACGAATGGGTGAGGTCGGGCGGGGCTTGCGATTCTGATGAGACAAGAAATGACAATTGAGGTTGCGCCAGCAGTTGCGAGGCAGGAAAGGTTCGGTCTCGGTAACGACCGCGGGAGTGCTCATATGGCCCGTACTATGATGCTCGCTGAACTGCGACAGCTACTGGATTCAGTGCCATCTTCATCTGCATCGAGCGCGGCCTACGCGGAGGCCATCGAGCAAAACAACTGCCTCGGAAAGCGCTCTTCCCGCACGCGAGCGCTCACGAAGCGCCACCTCGCAGAGTTGTATTCGCTGAGTCCAGAAACAGCGCTGTTTCGAGCACTTCGCTATTTTTGGCAACGCGATCCTGACGGGCATCCTTTGCTCGCTTGCCTCAGTGCCTGTGCGAGGGATCCGCTGCTGAGAACGACGATTCCATTCATCTTGAAACTACCCGCTGGGCAGGCTTTCTCTGGGAATGCTATGGAGGATTTTCTGGAATCCCAATTTCCTGACCGCTTCAGTAAGGCGACCCTTGGGTCGACGGTACGGAACATTGCTTCCACCTGGACTCAGTCCGGCCATTTGGCGGGACGTGTCAGAAAGGTCCGCGCCAATCCAACTGCGACGCCTGGCTCCACGGCGTTTGCTCTCTTTCTTGGATTTCTCTCGGGTGAACGTGGCGAGGCCCTTTTCGCCACGGATTATGTCAGGGTACTGGATTGTTCCTTCGAGCGGGCCGTCGAGTTTGCAGAGACTGCCTCGCGCAAGGGCTGGATCGTTTTCAAGCGTGTGAGCAACGTGATCGAGGTTCTGTTTCCATCCTTGCTTACAGAGCGCGAAATGGGGTGGATTCGTGAACAGAGTTAAGAGATTGCTGGCTTCGTACGCAAGATACATTGACGTGCCGTGGCGGGACGATGCCGCGGCGGCTCAGCGAGTCATCTTCTGCGTGTATAACGAAACAGAAGAATTGCGTCTGCGCGTCAGAGTGGACGAGTTCGAGCTTGCAACTCGTAACGCCAAGCATGACTGGTTCTTGTTCGATCTAACCGACACATTCGCTGCGTGGCTTGCAAGCCAAAGGTACGCCGAAAGCTATTTTCAGAAACCCGGCCTGCTGGCTCCGCTGCTGCCGCGATACCTGTCATATATAGCGGACCAGTTCTCGGCCTTTATCGAAAAGATGTCAGTCGGAAGTAACAGTGTGGTTGCGCTCCAGGGCGTCGGCTCTTTGTTCGGTCTGATCAAAGTCAAAGAAGTTGTGGATAGGCTTGCGCCCATGGTTCAAGGTCGATTGGTTGTATTCTTCCCGGGAACCTTTGAAAACAACAATTACCGACTATTAGATGGTTACGATGGCTGGAATTACCTGGCCATCCCCATAACCGCGGAAAAGGAAGTTTGAACCGGTAACCACGATGAAAAACCGAGAAGTTTACCAAAAAGATCCATCAACTAGAACACTGGTCAACGAGGGCGTCGCCAGCGTCAACGATGAAGGAACTGATCAAGCCTTAGCGGTGCTCCGCTACGAGTTGGAGACCTTTGTTTGCGACGGACAGTACGAGCGCGGGATGGAGCACATTCTCGATACCTACCTTCGCAATCTTGGACAGCCACAGCAGCCAGGGGTATGGATCAGTGGTTTCTATGGATCGGGCAAGTCTCATCTTGTAAAGATGCTGCGTGCGTTGTGGGCGGATACGCAATTTCCCGATGGAGCAAGGGCCCGCGGAATCGCCAACCTGCCACAGAGTATTCAAGAGCAGTTCCGCGAGCTAAGTATGGCTGCCAAACGCCATGGTGGACTTCATGCTGCGTCGGGGACGCTGGGGGCGAGCGCCAGTGGCAGTGTCCGGCTCGCGCTGTTGAGAATCGTTTTCAAGTCCGTCGGTTTGCCCGAACAGTACCCACTGGCCCGATTTGTCATGTGGCTGCGCGCAGAAGGAATCTACGACGCGGTTCGAAGGGATGTCGAAAAATGCGGACTCAACTGGCATGAAGAGCTCGATAACTTTTATGTAGCTGTCGGACTCCACTCTGCGCTGATGAAGGCCCGGCCCACTTTGTTTTCGTCCGCCGCCATTTGCGTGGAGACCTTGAATAATCTCTATCCGTTTGTGCAAGACATCAGCAGTGATGACATGCTCAAGGCGGTCCGGCAATCTCTTACTAGAGAGGGTAAACTTCCTCTGACACTGATTGTCCTTGATGAGGTGCAGCAGTTCATTGGTGAGGATAGCCAGAGATCAATGGAAGTGCAGGAAGTGGTCGAATCCTGCTGCAAGAACATTGGTGGGAAGTTACTTTTCATCGGTACCGGGCAAACCGCCGTCACTGGCACCGCCAACCTCAAAAAAATCGAGGGCCGCTTCACCGTCAGGGTCGAACTGTCCGATGCCGATGTTGACGCGGTGATTCGTCAGGTTGTTCTTGCCAAGAAGCCCGATGCCATCGAAGAGATCGAAAACGTGATGCAGACGAATCTGGGCGAGATCTCCAGGCACTTGGCGAGCACCAGCATAGGCCACCGGCAGGGAGACATTCCGTACTTTGCACAGGATTACCCAATCCTTCCCGTCAGAAGGCGATTCTGGGAAACGACACTTCGCGTTCTCGATCAGACAGGCACAGATAGCCAGTTGCGTAATCAGCTCGGCATGGTTCACAAAGTCATCCAGTCGAACCTGGACGCCCCGGTTGGATGTGTGATCGCGGCCGATCTACTTTACTTTGATTCCGCAGACAAGTTGCTTCAAGCGCGCATCCTGCCGCGTAAGGTCCATGAGAGAACGATGAAATGGATCAAGGGTACTCCGGACGAGCGCCTGACTGCGAGGGCCTGCGCGTTGGTCTTCCTGATCAACAAGATTGCGGCCAGTAACAATGAAGTTGGCGTTCACGCCTCGCTCGATACAATCGCCGACCTCATGGTCGAAGACCTGTCGACGGGGAGTAGCGTGCTTCGAAACAAACTCCCCGGTCTCATGGACAAATGCGAACTTCTCATGAAAGTCGGTGATGAGTATCGAATCCAGACAGAAGAGAGCGCAGCCTGGAACGATGACTTCCTTAGCCACCGAAGTCAACTTGCGAATGAGGCCCACCGTGTGGAGGCTGAACGGGACGACCGCATTCGCAAGATGTTTGGAGAACTGGTTAAGAAGCTCTCTTTAACACAGGGAAACGGAAAAGTTTCACGCGACATTTCGCCCGTATTTGAAGCCCGGTTGCCGACCGACAGCGATAAACGGATCTGCCTTTGGGTCCGTGATGGCTGGGCTACCGATGAGAACTCAGTGCGGGTTGATGCCCGTCAGGCCGGGAACCAGTCTCCCACCATTTTCGTTTTCATCCCCAAGCGTTCACCGGACGAACTTCGTCACCATTTGATTGACTACAAGGCCGCGGCAGCTACTCTCGACAAGCGCGGTACGCCAAACACCCCCGAAGGTACCGAGGCCCGCGCGGCTATGGAGACCGCCAGACAAACCGCCGAGGGCAGGATAAAAGAACTCCTGGGCGAAGCCTTCTCCGGCGCTCGAGTGTTTCAAGGTGGCGGCAATGAAATCCTGGGTAACGCTCTTCAGGATATGGTGCTCGAAGCAGCTGGCAACGCCCTTCAACGCCTCTACCCTCAGTTCCATTTGGCAGACCATTCTGGGTGGGACAAGGTCTACGCGAAAGCGAAACAGGGTTCGCCAGATGCTCTGTCGGCGGTTGGCAGCGATGTTGAACCGGCGAAGAACCCTGTTTGCAAAGCTGTCCTGGCGTTTATCGCTGGCGGGAAAAAAGGCGCTGACATCCGGACGAATTTCGAAGGGTCGACCTACGGCTGGTCGCGAGATACAGTCGACGGCGCCATTCAAGTGCTTCTGATCGCCGGACTCGTCCGCGCACAGCAAGATGAACGCAGCCCGGTCGTTGATCCCAGAGAGCTGGATCGGAAAGCTATCGGCAAAGCCACCTTCAAGGTTGAATCCACCACGGTATCGACCGGCCAACGAATTCAGATTCGGAAATTGCTGCTGCGTTTGGGGGTGCAAGCAAAACAGGGCGAGGAATCTGCCTCTGTGCCCGAGTTCCTGCGACTCGCCGTGAATCTCGCCGCTCGCGCCGGAGGTGACCCACCGAAACCCGTTCTGCCGGATATAGCGTCCCTTGAAGAAATCCGTCTTACCTCCGGACACGACCAACTATTGGCCCTTTACAACAGATACGAAGAGTTAAAGACGGCCCTCGAATCCTGGGAAGCTCTTGCTGAACGCATCGAAAAGCGCTGGCCGACGTGGGAAAAACTCGAGAATCTCCTCATCCATGCAGGCGAATTGAAACAAGCCCAGGAGGCGGCTCAGCAGACCGAAGCAATCCGAAAGCAGCGCCTTCTTCTTGCCGACCCCGATCCGATCCAGCCGATTCTGAAATCTCTTGAAAACGCCCTTCGCAGCGAGCTGACGACTCGACAGGCGCAGTATGCGGAAGAACTGGAGGAAAGGACCGTTGAACTTGCAGGTGACGAATCCTGGCAGCAGCTATCTGAGGACGAACGATCCGCGCTTCGCGACCGATTCGGGATTTCGGCGACTCCGAAGTTGCACCTTGGGACGCATCACGACCTCGTAACAGCGTTAACGCAACATCCGCTTGTCGTGTGGCAGGATCGCATCGACGCGCTTCCCGGCCGCTTTGACCGGGCTCGCGAGCAGGCCGCCAGATCACTAGAGCCAGAGACACAAACCGTAGATATCCCAAGACGAACATTGAAGACAGAGTCGGACCTTGATGCGTGGATGCAAGACGTGCGAGAGCACTTGACAAAGGCCCTGGTTAAGGGTCCGGTGGTGATGCGCTGATGACTCGGTCTGGAATCGGCGAGTTTCAGCCGCTGGATCGGGCATTGAGAAATAAGCTGGAGCGCACAGTGATGGAGGCCCGTGACGTCGCCGAGACAGCGGCCCGCGCTGCTGTCGAGCAGCTTGGCGTCGGGGAATCGAAGCCGTACCCGCATCTCAGCCCAGAGGAAAAAGAGCTCCGAAGAAAACTGCGGGTACATGGTCGCCAGTTGGGCGATACTCGCAACAAAGTAACCGACATTCAGGAAACAGGACGGCTCATTGAGGAAGTCGCCTATGAGCACTGGCACCGCATGCTCTTTGCGCGTTTTCTGGCTGAGAACAATCTGCTGATATATCCGGATCCGAGCGATCCGGTACCAGTGAGTCTTGATGAGTGCGAAGACCTTGCAGCGGAAGAGGGCGCAAAGAATGGTTGGGACCTCGCGGGACGCTTTGCTTCCCGAATGTTGCCTCAAATATTCCGGCCTCAGTCTCCAGCCCTCGAGGTTTCCTTGCCTCCTGAGCACCAGCAGCACCTCGAACGTTTGCTGGGGGAGTTTGAGAGTTCTGTTTTTAAGGCGGGCGACTCGCTGGGATGGGTTTACCAGTTCTGGCAATCTCGGAAAAAGGATCAAGTAAATGCCTCCGAGGTGAAGATTGGGGCGCGGGAAGTTTCCGCTGTCACGCAGCTTTTCACCGAACACTATATGGTGAGCTTCCTTCTCGACAATTCTCTGGGCGCTTGGTGGGCAGCCAAACGGCTGACGTCTGCTGACCTGAGAAATGCCAAAAGTGAGGAGGAACTAAGAACAAAAGCATCACTTCCCGGATTGCCCCTCACCTATTTGAGGTTTGTAAAGCAGGACAACGGGGCATGGGCCCTAGCTAGCGGCGCTTTCGCCGAGTGGCCCCGATCTCTAACCGAGATCAGACTGCTTGACCCTTGCTGTGGTTCGGGCCACTTCCTTGTTGTTGCTTTTCTCATGCTGGTTGCCATTCGCATGGAGGACCAGCGACTGTCCGTCCACGATGCCACAGACGCTGTGCTGCGCGACAACTTGCATGCACTGGAGATCGACCAACGGTGTACCGAGATCGCCGCGTTCAACCTGGCCCTAACAGCGTGGCGAGTGGCTGGCTATCGGCCACTCCCGACGCCCCACATTGCCTGCACAGGGCTAGCAGTTGGAGGCACCCGCGAGGAGTGGATGGATATTCTAAGCGGCCAGACAGTGAACCACAACGTGAGGTTCTTTTTCGGCCAACTCTACGACCTCTTCAGCAAGGCGCCAGCCTTAGGAAGTCTGATCAATCCACATCGCTTTTTGGGTAGCGGCTGGTTATCGGAAAATGATCGAGTGGGTCTGGATCGCGCCCTTTCTTTGGCGATGGCCTCGGAATCGAGGTCGGTGACGGAACGGTCCGAACTCGGTATCACCGCACAAGGTGTTGCCAAAGCAGCGGAACTTCTGGCGGGGCGCTACACCGTTGTGGCCACGAATGTCCCATACCTCGGCCGGGCCAAGCAGGACGCGGTCATCAAGCACCATCTCGAAAGCAACTATCCACTCGGAAAGGCTGATCTCGCGACGGCTTTTGTCTTACGTTGTCTGGAGTTCTGCGCGAGAGGTGGCACGGCTGCCCTTGTGACGCCCCAGAACTGGCTCTTCCTCACTACGTATACAAAGCTGCGCCAGATGCTGCTGGAGACGCGGTCGTGGAACTGGGTTGCACGACTGGGAGCAGGTGCTTTCGAAACCATTTCAGGTCAAATAGTAAACGTCGCTTTGCCGATGTTATCCACAGTCTCGCCCCAGGATGATCACCTCATGGCCGGGATAGATGTAGCGACAGCCAAAGAGCCAGACGAAAAGGCTGCGATGTTGCGCGGAGAGGGAAATGCACAGATTGTGCTTGTTCAGCAAACGGAGCAACTGGAAAACCCAGACGTAAGAGTGGGTCTACACGTACGAAGAACTGGCGTGACAATTAGTGAAATCGCCGAGTGCTATCAAGGATTGGTAACTGGTGATATCGAGCGATTCACGAAAAACTTTTGGGAAGTCATAGTAACGAATGCTGATAACTGGGTTCCATTCCGCCGCAGCAATAATTCCAGCCAAATGTATGGTGATGTTTCTGAGGTCTTGCTTTGGGAAAACGGGGCGGGGCAATTGTGTTCCTATGCGAAGGAGGCTCGTGAGCAACTTCATGACATGCACGAAAGTGGCAACCGCGCATGGGGCCGGTCTGGAGTTGCGGTCAACCGAATGGGGGACCTGAAAGCCGTTCCTTATTACGGCGAGCACTTCGACAACAATGTTGCCGTAGTCTTTGCTGAAGGCGACGGAGCTATCAATTCGGCGCTTTTGGCCTATTTGAGTTCCGACTCATTCTCATCGGCGATCAGAGAACTCGACCAAACGCTCAAAGTAACCAACAGGACTCTATTGAAGATCCCCATCGATCTAGCTCATTGGGTCAGAGTTGCATCAGAAAGGTATCCGAACGGTCTACCCGATCCTGAGACTGACGCCCCAACACAATGGCTTTTTCATGGCCACCCAGCCCAACGATTACAGGGAGATCTAGAGACGTGTGCTGACGCCGCTCCAGAAGCTCGCTCCACTCTTCAGATTTCTGTCGCCCGGTTAGTGGGCTATCGTTGGCCAACAGAGATAGTTGAGACGAAGCGTCTCAGTTCGAGGGCACGAGATCTGGTCAAGCGCTGTGATGAACTCCTACCTTTCTCCGACAGAGAAGGTATAGTTTGTATCCCGCCTGTTCGAGGGCAAGCCTCGGCGGCCGACCGGCTACTGAACCAACTGGCGAGAGCTTACGGCCAAGACTGGAGTCCTGACGTCTTAACCCCCGTACTCAAAGGCAGATCTTTAGAGACTTGGCTCCGCGACTCTTTTTTTTCCGAGCATTGCGAGCAATTTCATCAGCGGCCCTTCGTCTGGCAAGTCTGGGATGGTTTGCGCGATGGTTTCTCTGCGTTGATCAACTACCTGAAGCTAGACCGCAAAAACATGGAGACGCTGATTTACAACTACCTTGGTGACTGGATAAAGCGCCAAAAGGATGAGGTTGGATCGGGTGTTGAAGGAGCACAGGAACGGCTTGCTGCGGCCGAGGCGCTGAAGAAACGATTGGAATTGATCTTGGAGGGTGAATCTCCGTACGACATTTTCGTCCGCTGGAAGCCGATCGAAGAACAGCCGCTTGGATGGGATCCTGATTTCAACGACGGAGTGCGCCTTAACATTCGCCCGTTTCTAAGCGTCCCAGATGTCAGAACAAAAGGCGCGGGTGTCTTACGCGTAAGGCCCAACGTCAAGTGGGACAAAGACCGCGGCAAAGAGCCCAAACGCCAGATTCGTCAGTATCCTTGGTTCTGGGGGTGGGACGGCACCCTAGATTTCACGGGCGGAGAGGTGTTCACCGGAGATCGCGTTAACGACTGCCACTACTCCCTCTCACATAAGCGACTGGTTAAGCAGCAGGCCGGCCAAAAGAAAGGCGTTCTACTCTGAGTATCAACATTGGGATTATCGACTCGCGCGTCCGGCAACTGGCGAAGAATCTGGCGGGCGTGTTTGAGTCGCGTCTGAAAATCAAACCATCCGATGAAACCAAACAGCGCTCGGTTGCTTTCGTCTTTTTGGTTGTCAAGACAGTAATGGATTTACCTGACCACGAGGCTCTCGATTGTCTTACGGAAGGCGGCGGTGATTTTGGTGTGGACGCCATTCATATAGGCGATGTCGAAGATGGAGAATTCGTGGTCACTCTTTTTCAGGGAAAGTACTCTCACAATCTTGAAAAAGCTCCGACGAAAAACTTTCCGGATACGGAGGGTGTCAGCCGGGTAATCCCGACGGTTCGTTATCTCTTCGACCCCGACGCAGCCATTCCGATGAACGACCTTGTGCGCATTCAGGTCGAAGAAATAAGGTCGCTTGTGCGGGACGGTCATATCCCCCAGGTGCGCGTGATCATGTGCAGTAACGGTCTTCCGTGGAGTCAGGAAGCGCAGGCTCGAATAGATCTCGAAGCATTCGGCAGCCGCGTCGCGTGGGAGCATGTAAATCACGATACACTCATCGGTATACTACAGTCCTCGAAGCCAGTGAACGACATGCTTCGCCTAACCGGGGAGGCCATCGTCGAATCGTTCGACTACTGCAGGGTCCTGGTTGGAAAGGTACTCGTTCGAGAAATAGCGGGAGTCTTCGCTCGTAATGGAGACCGCCTACTCGAGCGAAACGTTCGGCGTTTCCTCGGTCTTCAGGGCAATCGAGTGAACCAAGCCATCCGGGACACACTTCTGGCAGAAAGCGAGCGGCCGAACTTTTATTTCTACAATAACGGAATTACACTCATCTGCGACAAGTTCGGTTACAACGGACTTCAGAAGAGCAATTGGACGGTTCAGATCGAGGGCTTGCAGATCATCAATGGCGGCCAGACGTGCAAAACGATTCAGACTACACTTGCCGCTCTGGCCGGAACGGACACGGGCCTTGAGAAGGCCTTTGTCCTCGTGCGGCTGTATGAATTGCCTGGCGGTTCGGAAGATCTTGTCAGAAGCATCACGTACGCCACTAATAGCCAGAATCCAGTCGACTTGCGTGATCTAAGATCGAATGACTCGAAGCAGAAGAGTTTAGAAATGGCGATGAGGGACCTCGGCTTCCATTACCACAGGAATCGCAGCGAAGCGTCTCTGAAGATTGAAGACATCAGCAGCGCGACGGCCGCAGAAGCAGTTTTATCGATCTGGAGAGAACGACCGCATCAGAGTAAATTCTATGGAAGGGAGCACTTCGGAAAGCTCTATAAAGATATTTTCACGGATGATTTGAACGCCGCGCAAACCATCATTGCAACACTCCTTTTTCGGTTTGCAGAGAACAAGCGCAGGCGACCACCAGAGGGTTCGCCTGCTTTTATCGCTTATGCCTCGGCTTTGCTGGCCATGCTGATGGGGCGTTACCTGCTACAGGACCTCGGCATTACTTTGACGAAGTTGGACCACACGAATTTCGCGGCAGCACGCTCGAAATTCGAGCAGAATGATGAGCTGTACTTTCAACGGGCTGTCGCGGAGGTTGCTGTGGCGGTCAAGCAGCTGTATGGCGATCATGACGTCTCCTGGCAGCGTCTGGCGGCAACCTTCCGTCGCGGGGACATTCTTGAGGAGCTGGATAAAGTCAATGCCTGACATCTTGAGGCATCTCCTCCGGTCGATCCGGGGTGCGGCTGTCCACAACCCTGACGTTCAAGCGCCTCCACGATGTATCCTTTGGCCGGACGGAGATCGTCAGTGGGAGCCCGCAGTGGCGCGGCTAAGGGCTGAAATGTCTGAGATGTTCGTTCTCGGCGACTACGACATCGAGGCAAGGAGCGGACCCGCCATTTGGCTCCGCTGTGTAATTGCTAACAAGGTCCTGAAGATCGAGCTTACCAGCGGCTTGCCGCCGATCCTCTACTTGCCCGGCGTCAGTCGTCAGGATCTCCGCGCTGTTGAAAGTTGCCCGGATGCCTTGAAACCCATCGCGGAGCTGCAGTACAGCGGAGTCTTATGGTCACAGGTCAATGCCAAGGATTGGACGATTCTTGCTTTCCTCAAATCAGATCAGGGTGGCCTTGGATTGGACGTGGCACCGGATAACGATTCCAGGCATGCTATGCAGCTGGCTCTCTACCGTCTGCTGGACGAAGATGTCGAGCTTCTTCGCGGTAAACGTCTCGATAAGGATTACTTTAATACTCTGCTTACCGGAGGCGACCCCGTGCGCGATTTGCTTCAATGGCTGAATCAAGGGGACGCTTTCAAAGCCGGGCGCGAAGGCAATGCCTGGGCGGGATTTGTTGAGGTTTCCAAATCCCAGCTTGCCTTCGACCCGGACAATGACGGCAGCCTCAAGGGCGCGGAACTTCTTGCCGGCCACAAAGGACCATGGCTTTCTGTATGGGAGCGGTTTTGCGAGGCCCCGAAGCGGTATCCCAATATTCCTCTTCAAATCCGTAAATGCCAAGCGCCCAGCGACACTATTTTCTGGCTTACGGATGACTCTGCCTTCGACGGTTGGCCGCAGTGGAACCAGGATCAGGAGAAGTACCTTCGCGAAGAGCTTCGATCACTAACAAACCTTCCCGCGCATGACGGGCGCAGCAAACTGCTGGATCTGGAGAGGCGTCACGGCGGACGGAGATCGCTTGTTTGGGCGGAGCTCGGCGAGGCGCCTCTCGCTCATGCAATCGAGTGGCTAGGAACACTGGCGCAGGTTACAGAGGAGAATCCACTAACGGCCGGAACGGCGAACGAAATCGCGGAACAGTATCGCGCCTCGGCATGGCGGGCCGACGATGCTGTCCTGAAGGCATTGTCGAGCGTAGACAGACAGGAGGACTGGGACGCAATCAAATCGGGCATTCGCGCCGTCTATTTGCCTTGGGCCGAGGATGCCGCCCGCTATCTTCAAAAAATCGTGCGGCAGAACGGGTACCCGTGGCTAAGGGACCCAAGAGTCCCACGAGCAATGCCAAACCCCGGTGAATGCATCTTCTTCGTCGATGGCCTTCGTCTGGACGCAGGCCGCCGGTTGTCGGAGTTGCTTCAAAGGAGCGGGATGAAGGTTGCCGAGACTTCGGCCTGGGCCGCCCTCCCCTCCGTGACAGCCACAGCAAAACCAGCGGTCACACCCGTCGCGCACCTGATCGTTGGCCAGGATGCCAACGCGGACTTTGAGCCCTGCGTCGCCTCCTCGGGCCAGTCGCTGAAAGGCGGATACTACCTGCGGAAACTTCTTGCAGATCAGGGCTGGCAGCTCCTTGACAAATCGAAGAACGAACACGGCAAAGATGATCGATTGAAAGGACCGGCTTGGTGTGAGTCCGGCGGTATTGATCACGAAGGTCACGACCGCGGCGCGAAGTTGGCAAAGCATCTTGACTCAGTACTCGCCGAAATCGTCGACCGTGTCGGACGTCTCTTTGATGAGGGCTTCGACATTATCCGCATCGTAACCGATCATGGCTGGTTGCTAATGCCCGGCGGATTGCCCAAAACGGATCTGCCGACGTCGCTCGCCGAGAACGCGTGGGGGCGCTGTGCCGCGCTTAAGCTTGGAGCGCTCACCGATGAGCGTCTGTATCCCTGGTTCTGGAATCCGCACCAGGAGTTCGCGCTTGCCGACGGCATCAGTTGTTACCGGGCAGGTATTGAATACACGCATGGCGGTCTGAGCGTGCAGGAATGCCTCACACTCCACTTGACGGTTACACAGGAGCAAGCGCTTCCGACAGGTTCCTATGTTCAGATAACCGATGTTTCCTGGAAAGGTCTGCGCTGCAGGGTGGCGCTGGATGGCGACACCACGGCGCTCTTTCTCGACCTGCGGCTCCAGGCAGGCAATCCCGAAACCACCGTTGCGATGGGCGTGAAACCCTTCAAGGACGGGACAAGTTCAGTTGTCGTTGAAGAAGAAGACCTGCAGGGCATTGAAGCGACTATAGTTGTTGTGGAAAAGTCCGGTCGTCTGGTTGCTCAAAGGAAAACGATCATTGCGGCAGGGGGCGAATAAATGGAAATGGATCGTATTGACGGACTGGCCGCCGCCGCCCTGGACGGATATCTCGTTCGCAAAGATCTGGTCCGAACATTTAGCCGCCAATTCCCGGTGCCGACCTATGTTGTCGAGTTCCTGCTGGGACGGTACTGCGCGAGTACGGATCCGGCGGAGATAGAGGAAGGTATTCGTATAGCGCAGCGGCAGCTTGCCGAGCGGACTGTCAAGGCAGGCGACGAAGAGCTGTTCAAATCCCACGCGCGGGAAAGGGGAGAGGTCAAGATAATCGACCTGATCAGCGCCCGCCTTGATGCGAAGACAGACTCTTACCTTGCAACATTGCCGAGCCTTCGCCTTCACGACATCCGGATCAGTCCCGAATTGGTTAAGAAACATGAGCGAATGCTCACCGGCGGATTTTATGCAGAGATTGCATTGTCTTATGACGCAGCAAGCGCCGAGGAAACGAATGGTCGCCCGTTCGGAATTAGTTCCCTTCGCGAGATCCAGCTCTCGAAGCGTGACGGCCTCGATGCCCTTGCACGAGCCCGCACGCAATTCACTACCGAGGAATGGAAGTCATTCATCCTTCGCAGTATTGGTATCGAATCGGCTTCGTTGTCGGAGCGCCAGAAGGACGCTCTGTTCCTTCGGATGGTTCCGTTTGTCGAACGCAACTACAATCTAGTTGAACTCGGACCGCGCGGTACGGGCAAGAGCCATCTGTTTCAACAGGTTTCGCCGTATGCTCACCTGATCTCTGGTGGCAAGGCCACGGTCGCCAGAATGTTTGTAAACAACGCCACTGGGCAGCGAGGTCTGGTGTGCCAATATGACGTGGTCTGTTTCGATGAAGTCTCAGGCATCTCCTTCGATCAGAAGGATGGCGTCAACATCATGAAAGGCTATATGGAATCCGGCGAGTTCAGTCGGGGCAAAGAGAGCATTCGGGCAGACGGCAGTATTGTGCTGGTCGGGAACTTCAATGTGGATGTGGAACACCAGCAGCGGATCGGACATCTCTTCGGACCGCTTCCCCCTGAAATGAGAGATGACACGGCGTTCATGGACCGCATTCATGCCTTCCTGCCGGGATGGGATGTTCCGAAGATCAGCAAGGAACTGCTGACTGAACACTTCGGATTGGTAAGCGACTTCCTTTCTGAGTGCTGGAGCCATTTGCGCAGCCAGACACGATTGGGGGCAATTCAAAACCGAGTGTTCCTGGGAGGCGCTCTCAGCGGCCGGGACACAAACGCAACGAATAAGACAATTAGCGGATTGCTGAAGCTACTCTATCCGAGCGATGAAGCCACTATTCCGGAAGGCGACATCGAGTGGGCTGTTCGGATCGCTCTAGAGGCACGGCGCCGTGTCAAAGAACAGCAAAAGCGAATCGGCGCGGCCGAGTTTCGTAACACCCACTTCAGCTATGTCATGGGCAGCGAGGGAGTAGAGAAGTTCGTCTCCACGCCCGAACTTCAGAGCGAGAGCGGAATTAGTGGAGATCCCCTCGAACCCGGTCAGGTGTGGACGATCAGCCCCGGTGGAATGGACGACCACCCCGGTCTTTATCGAATCGAGGTGAATTGCGGACCGGGATCGGGCGTAAAGATTCTCAACAAACCGGTCCCTCCGGCCTTTAGAGAATCCGTAGGATACGCAGAGCAAAATCTCTACGCGCAGGCAATCCGCCTGGTTGGCGATAAGGATCCACGTCAACACGAGTTCACATTGCAACTCCGCGCGTTCGATGCTTCAAAGGACGGAGCGAAACTGGGTGTGGCCGCCGTGGTGGCCTTCTGTACCGCCCTGCTCAAGAAAAGTACCCGCGGCGGTCTCATAGTGGTTGGTGAGATTAATCTGGGCGGCTCGATCGAATCGGTTCACGGGGCGGTCACAATCGCGGAGATCGCAGTCGAGAAAGGTGCAACGGCGCTGTTAATCCCAGTAACCTGTCGCCGCCAATTACTGGAACTCTCCGATGAGATGGCTACGAAGGTTGACATCCAGTTTTACTCCGACGCAAGGGACGCGTTGTTGAAGGCGATACAGGAATAAGTCGACGAGTCGCGAGGACGAAGGGCCAAGAAACCGGTTCTGTTCTTTACTTTCTTTGTCCCCTTTCGCACCAAAATCCCGCTCTCTCAATTAGAGTCGCCCTGCGAGGGGGGTCCCGATAGCAAGTCTGCGTAAAGGCCCTGCACCGAGATAAGCGCAAAATCCAGCTTTTGCCATACAAAGTGGCCAATGGTCGCTCCCAAACGGTTGTGTCGACGTTCGCAGGAGTTCCATGCCCAACTCCACCCAAAAGACATAATGGATTGACTGCGCCGCTGAAACCACGTGCGAATGTCATGACAAACAACAAAAAGCCCGCTTCCACCACCCACCGCTCGAAACCCACCAGGAAAGCCGCCAGACCAATTGACCTTGAGTCTGTATTTCTCGAATTGAATAGCACGGTAATGCCTACCTGGGACAGCAATCCCGAACCCGGCAACTACCTCACACCTCTGACCGGAAATGTCTGCATTGCGTCGGATGATGACGACAGCACAGTCGTTGGTACCATCAGCGCCTACGTCGTCCATCTCGGCAACGCTTCCGATAATGGCGTCGCCTGGTTTGATGTTCTGGATTCCTACAATGCCGATATCGCCCTCTATTTGGACCTCTTCGAGACAGACGCATCTTCATATTCAGATTGGGTCCAATCAATACACGAACCATACTCCAGCGACCTCTTGATTTTGGATCGCATTCGAGTCGAACCACAATATCGGGGCAAAGGCTATGGCTTATACGCCGCGCAACTCATGATCCAAAGCTTCGGCCCACCTGGCGGGCTCGCCGCCTGCGTCCCGGCCCCCTTCGAGCTCCTGCAGAAACATGGACTGGCCTCGGTCGAAGACGCGATCAATCTCAGTCGCGAGGAGCGTCTGCCAGAGTGGCAGCCTGCCCAAACGAAACTGCGCCAATTCTGGAGTCTGCTCGGCTTTGAACCGGTTCCAGCCTCGGATGTATTTGCTTTGTCTCTTTCGCTCCGCCAACCAAGCATGCAGGACATCATCCAAAAGTATTTTGAACGCAAGACCATACCGACTTCACTCCTTCAGTAACAGCGCCTTACAAAAGCCGTACCTCCTGTCCTTACAAATACGATCCCGCCGAAACGCGAATCGAGAACGCCGAGCGGGTATCGGCCTTGATTCCAACTCCATCGTTGTTCTGACTGGGTCGATTGACCATGCGCCGTTTGAAATTGGAATAGCGATTAGAATTCACGGGCACCGCCTGCACGAAAACAGCCACGCACCCGCCGTTCCTCCACGCATGCCACGATCACCGAACGCCGCCACGGTGGCGCCATCCCTTCTTCCCATCACCATCGTTGCGTCCTTCTGTTTCATCCGGTACCGACGCCAAAAACCACCACGCCCGTTCCGCTCGTATTTCTCAGTCCAGCCACAACTCCCTTTGAGTCTCGCTGGCGATCCCCTGTATTCCTTTCTTCCCGTCCTTTGCTTGGCACGGCTTCGGGCGTAATTCCTGCGCCCTGCACCACTCGCTACTTCTGCTTTCCCGGTTCCGCCCAAAGAATTTCTTTTCCACTCTTTCGCTTCGCTCACTCAAGCCTTCGGTCAAATTCTCCGGGTCCCCCCAGGAATGCATCCGCTTCGGGATTTGGGAGCAGCCCGCCGCAGCTTTTTCGCGCCCAAGCAAAGGGCAGAAAGAAGGAATTTCAAGTGAATCTCAATCAGCTTTCGATCATCGGGTTTTTAGGCAAGGACGTCGAAACAAAGTCTTTGCAGAACGGCACCACCGTGGTGAAGTTCAGCGTCGCGACCAAGCGGTCCTGGAAGGACAACAACGACGAGTGGCAGGAACGGACCCAATGGCACCAGGTCGTCGGGTTCGGTGACGGGTTCGCCAAGTTGGCGGAACGTCTCGCCAAAGGCGCTCATGTCTTCGTACAGGGCGAACTCACCACCCGCGAATACGATCGCACGATCAAAGTTCCCAACGGCAAGAAGGTCATCGAGCACCAGATGAAACAGCTCGTTGTCGAACTCAAGGCCGACACGATCCGCATCCTGGACCGTTCCTCAAATGGCGAACGCGAAGCGGCCGAACCGCAGACCGCTGAACCAGAGATGCAGGAGGCCCCTTAGGGGCCTTCGGCCCTTTAACAGAAGGTGTCGCTGCGCGAAATCAGCCGCAGGCGCAAGGTACCTTCGTCCTTCCTGCTGGCGTTCTCCATCCTAGCTGCGGGGTCAAGGCTCAATGGCACTCCGCTGGCGCTCCGGCCTTGACTCCCTCCGCTCCCCAGGACTCCGTCCAGCAGGACAATAAGGAGTCTTTTATGACAAGCACTCGAACCACAAAAGTCGTGCATTGCAAACGCGCCCCGTTTGACATCTATATTGGCCGGCCCTCGAAGTGGGGCAATCCCTTTGTGATCGGCCGCGACGGCAATCGTGAACAGGTCATCGAGAAATACCGCGCGTATATTCTCGGCCATCCGAAGTTGTTGGCAGCCGTGCAGTCCGAACTGAAAGGGAAGGTCCTCGGCTGCTGGTGCGCGCCACAAAGCTGCCATGGGGATATATTGGCGGAACTCGCCGAATCGTAGCGAATTCAGCCTGGGCACCTCGGGAACCAAGGGCCTCCCCGCAGGCCGCTCATTCAGGGAACTTCAACCATCCCAGGTCCGGCAGTGCTCCATTGCAGAGCGTGAAATAGGCATAGCGTCGTCATTAAAAGGAAGCATCTGTTGGCCACTTTGGGAAGCATCGGTTGGCCGCGCGCTTCCCGCCCGTGGAAAGGAGCGGCGTCTCTGCCCGAAATCAGCCGCGGGCGCAAGGTACTTCTTCTCTTCCTGCTAGCCTCTCGATCCTAGCTGCGGGCGTCAAGGCTAAATGGCACTCCGCTCCCGCTCCGGCCTTGACTCCCTCCGCTCCCCAGGACTCCGTCCAGCAGGACAGACAAGGAGTCTTTCATGACCACCACGACAAATATCGACTTGATCGTCGATGCCATCGACTGGGACGCAGCAGCCACCAGCCGTCCTTCCGATCCAACAAACCCGTCCACCGCCGCCGACCGCGATCCAGATCTCTACGACTTCGTTTCGCAAGCCGCCGCGTGCATTCCCGATACCCAAGACTGGCTGCGTTTCAAGAAAGCCCTGGCACAGTATCAAGCCAGCGTGAGGAGGCGCTAGCTAGCCTCTTCTCTTTCTTTAATCGGTGAGTGGCTCCCTTCCAAACCGCCAGATGGGAGCCACTGCCTTGACCGTTCCATCCATCGGCGCCTCGCTCGCGTTGCCGGTGTTCTGCGGATTCCGAAATTCTTTTGCATCCTGCTCACTAAGCCAAGGAGTACACCGAACATCCACAAACAGAATTCTGCTCCTCCCGCATCGCGATACACAAGCACGCCTTCCTGTCTGCTGGTCTTCCCATCCTAACTACGGGGTCAAGGCTGAACTGCACTCCGCTAGCGCTCCGGCCTTGACTCCCTTCGTTCCCCACTGTCGTGTCCAGCAGGACAGAAAGGGATTTCCAAACCTCATGCCGCTTCGCGCTAAAGATTCCGACCGCTTCCTAGATCAGTTGAGCTTGTTTGCCGTTCAGCAGACCGACACCGACATCAGCCTCGCTGCTATCGTCATAGCAGGCGATGGACGATACACTTCCACTCACCAGCCGAATGATCCTCCAACGCTGGACCTCCGCGGTTCCGGAGATGGTGGCGACCCTCGCAGCATCGAATCAACTGTTGCTGGCGCTCAACCAGGCGAACGAACAACTGCTCGAAACGCTGTACCAACTCACGATGGTCCAGAAGATGGAGTACAACGCAGCTCTGGAGATCGCCCTCGACGAGTGGAGTGCTTCGCCGAGCTTGCCGCCCCGGTAACCACCCTTGCCCGCGATTTCCGCTTTCCTTCGAACCTGGTTGTCGGAAACGGCACACCGCGCCAAAAGGCGGCCGCCAACCTGGAAGCCATCCGGCTCCTGCAACTCCTGGAACGGGAACAGCGACCAGCGGCCGACGAAGAGAAACGGATTCTAGTTCGCTACACCGGCTGGGGCGCACTACCCCAACTTTTCCAGCCGTCCCCCGCGCCGGAATGGCAACCCGCAGCTTCGGAATTGAAAGAATTGTTGAGCGAAGCGGACTACGCGGCAGCACGCGCGTCGACGCCCAACGCGCACTACACCTCGGCACCTGTCATCACCGCCATCTGGGATACCCTCGCCCGGCTGGGCGCTACATCTCCTCTCCACATCCTCGAACCGTCTCTGGGCATCGGTCATTTCTTCGGCCTCATGCCTGACAGCCTCACTCCGAACACCGTCCGCGTGGGCATTGAACTCGATCCCCTGTCCGCTCGCATCGCGCAATTCCTTTACCCGGATTCGCAGATCCGCCTGGCCGAATTTGAAACCGTCGCACTCCCGGATGGTTTCTTCGACGTAGTGGTGGGAAATGTTCCCTTCGGCGCGTATCCCGTGCTCGACTCACGCTACAAAAAGCACCCCGCCCTGACCCGTTCCATTCACGACTACTTCCTCGCCAAGTCCGTCGATCTGGTCCGGCCCGGTGGTTTGCTGGCTTTGATCACCAGCCGCCATACGCTCGACAAACAGAACAGCGCCGTCCGCGAATATGTCGCTTCCAAAGCCAACCTCCTCGCCGCCGTGCGCCTTCCCAACGGCACCTTCCGCGCAAATGCCGGCACCGATGTCACTACCGACCTGCTGTTTCTCCAGCGCCGCGAGTCCACTGTTCCCGAACAGGCTCAGCCTTGGCTCCAACTTAAGACCTTGCAGACATGTGGCAGAACCCATAACCTGG
>PMSX01000361.1 GCA_003167495.1 Bryobacterales bacterium
CACCTTCTCGTGAAGTTCATTCGCGAATAGCGTGTTAACGTTCGCGAATAATGTGCGCATTGACAGGACCCCACGGCGCCGAGGCGTAGCTGAAGAAGATTCCCCCAACCGCACCGGGCTGCTTTCCGCCGTCCCAAGTCATCAACCAGAGGCTCAGAGTCTTGTTGTACGTCACTGATACGTTGCCTGCTGTGCCGGGGTCCACGGGCGCGCTGCAACTGGGGTTGGTCGGTAGGTTAGTCGGATTGTCGTAGACGACCGGCACGGCGCACAACTCCGTTGTCGTCCACATCGGGTGTCCGGTCGCATCAAGACCCGTGAAGTATTTCGTCGAGGGATTGCCCTTGCCATTCTCGCCCGACCAGAACTGGCTCGCCGGAATGTAAGAGAGATAGATGCTTTCATGCCGGTACTGCCCGTTTCCGAAGATCAGTACGCCGGCCTCCGCTAGTCCCAGTTGTTGAGCGAAGTCGAGCGGCAGTTCGTGCGGCGCTACGAAGACGAAATGTCCAGCCTCAGTCACAATGCCGCTGGAGGAGGCAACATTGGCCGTCGAGATGGTCCTCCCCCCCTCAAAGTCCGTATTACTCACATAGTCAACCAAAACGGACCGGGCGAACGTAGCATCGTTACTCCCTTTGGGCCGAGTGTTCACGATGATGTAGTTCTCGCCTTTCACATGAATGCCGGAGTTCGGCACATCGAAGGCACCCATGAGGACGGGCGCGCCGTCCGGCTGGGGGGTTGGTTCGACAAACACTGGCGCATTCGGTATTCCCGGCGCGGGACTGGTACCCGGCCTCTCGAGAAAATCGAGATGGAATTTCGAGGGGGTGGACGTGACGGCGGCCGTGGCGATGGCGTCATGTGCTCCGAATTCCACGAATTGGCTGGGTGTCTGAACGGCGGGAACCAGCGCGCTGCCGGAGGCGATCTGAACGCCAATCGTATCGCCGAACAAAAAGATCAGGTTCCCCGCCGTTGTATCTTCGAACGAAAATCCCAAGTCCATCCCCAATACCTGGCTGGGATGGCCGGAGGCCGCGGTTTGGGTGCAAGGGTCGGCGCCGAAGTTCCAGGCCACCCAATCGCAGGGGCCGACAACTTGGGTAATTTTTTTCGTGGTATCGGTGTTGTAAGTCAGAGACGGCGTTTGGAGCGTCAGCAGGAAGTCACCCGAATTGTCCGCGTAATCGGTGTCGGCCACAATGAACCTGATCCGCGCGTTCTGCTTTGAGAATTTCTGGAAGCCAAGGGATTTGAATGTCGGCTGCGAAGCGTTGAGTCTGGTGGGTGGAGAGATGCTGTTCAAGCCGTTCGCTTTATTGGCCGGAAATACCTGCCGATAGCCCACGCCCTCAATGGATATGAGAACGGCGCCATACTCGAACTCTTGTTCCGATCCGTCGGGTTGTAGCGCAATGAAGAAAGAATCGCTGCCAGGGGCGGTGGTATTCCCGGCGGCTGCCGTCACAATTCCGGCGGCGTTCGTGCAATAGCCAGTCCTCAGGCACACCGAGCCTGTCACGTTCGTCAAACTGATGGTGGATTCCTCGGTGACGGTTCCGGGAATGACATAAGCCGGTCCGCCCTTGTCCGCGATGGCGGGCAGGATGTAGGAATACGTTGGAAATTGAACCTGGCCCCAACAAGAGCAGATGTTGAGAAAAATGAGAACCCGGCAGACTCTGGGTATAGTTGGCATGGTGTGTCCTTTCCGCGTTGTCAGAGATTGCTAGTTCGGGTTGATCGTGAAATTCGACTGCATCAGCACCACTGTGTAAGGGTTCCAGGTGGAAAGGTCAAAATAGATCGACAGTTGACCCCCGTTCACCGTGGCGAAACTCTCGATCTGGAGCGGCGCAAACTGGCCCCCGCGCCTCGAGTGTGCGGTTGAGCTGCCAGGGCCGCCCTTGGGCGGAGCGGTGCCGGTAAACGGCGCGCCGGCGGTTCCGATGATTGGTCCTGCGGGGCCGCTGAGGGGCACGGACGGACAAGGATTGTCAGGGCCAGGCACGTAGCGGATAAAGTCTCCGAAGCCCTGATGGTATGGGGCGGCGGCGAATTCGCATTCGTTATAGATTAAGGTCGGAGTGCTCCACGGACCCCACGGTGCCGGGGCGTAGCTAAAATAGTCGCCATTCACGTGGATCAACGAGGATGGGGCTTGTTGCCGGCCGCCGTCCCAAGTCATCAACCAGAGCGCCAGGTCTAAGTTGTAGGTGACCGACACGTTGCCAACAGTCCCAGGATCGACTGGCTGCGCCGGGACCGAGAACTCCTGGACGATGCAGCCGGAGCTCTTCGGCAGACCAGTCGGATTATCATAGACCACCGGCACGGCACACAGTTCGTTATTCGACCAGGTGGGACGGCCCGCGTTATCGAGGCCCGTGAAATACATGGTTGTGTCGTTGCCCATAGCGTCTTTGCCCTTCCAGAACTGGCTTGCGGGGATGTACGAAAGATAGATACTCTCGGCCCGATATTGCCCGTTGCCGAAGAACAAGACCCCAGGCTCGGAGAGGCCAAGCTGCTGAGCGAAGGCGATAGGGAGGATGTGCGGCGACACGAACACGAAGTGGCCGTCTTGAAAGACTTCCTGGATGCACGTAATTCCTTCGCACACTAACTTCCTGATGTTTGCCTTGGAAAGGGTTCGGCCACCCACAAATTCGGTCGCGGCCGAGGAACCCGCGTAGTCCACCAGCACGGAGCGCGCGAACTCCTGGCCGTCTTTAGAAGTGTGCCCCGTGTTGACGACAATGTAATTCTCCCCGTTGACGTTGACGCCGGAGTTGGGTATGTCGTCCGTTCCCATGTCCACTACCGTGCCGTCCGGCTGAGGCGACGGTTCCACGAACAAGGGCGAGTTGGGGATGTGGTTGAGCGGATCGATGCCGGGCTTCGACTGCAGAAAATCGAGCGTCAGGCTCAAGGGTGTCGAGGCATCCGGGGCGGTCGCGATGGTGTCCCTCGCGTGAAAATTGGGGAAGCACGGAGACGGTGGCGGGGAGCTCGGCGCCGCCGCCGGGCATGCCGGATCGGTGGTCTGCAGCGATTCTCCGCTGGGGATTTCGACGCCGACTGTGTCGCCAAACAGGAAGATCAGCTTCCCGTGAGTTAGGTCCGGAAAGGAATAACCGAGGCCCATTCCGAGAATCTGGCTGGGTGCTCCCAGCGAAGCGGCTGTCGGGTTGCAAGGCCCCTTGCCGCTTTCCCAGAATTGCCAATCGCATGGGCCCACCACCTGCATGACTTTGCTGGTGGACCAAGGCTGAAACTCGAGTAAAGGAGACACCAGGCTCAATAGAAAATCACCCGAGTTGTCTGAATATTCATTGTCAGCGACGAAGAACGTGATCCGGGGACTATCGATGCCAGCGCTCGGAAACGTGAAACCCAGCGATCCGAAAGTGGCCCCGGTAAGCGTCAGCTTGGTGGACGGAGTCTTGCTTCCGAGTCCGTTCGGCGGCTTCGATGGAAACACCTGGACCGTTCCGACGCCCTCGATTGACATCAGCAGCGCTCCAAAACTCCACTTGCCCGAAGACGCGCCGACCGTCCCGGCGAACGTAGTGAAAGTTCCCGGTGAGGGACTTCCGGCAACCTCGATTCCAGCGGCGTTGGTGCAGATTCCGCCTGGTACGCCCTGGAGACAGACTGAGCCGCTCGCAGCGGTGAGGTTGAATGGAGTCGATTCGGTCACTGTTCCCGGCACCACGTAAACCGGCCCTCCGGACTGCGCGACTGCGGGCAGAATATAGGGGTACGTCGGAAAAGATACTTGGCCCCAGCTCGACGCAGCTGCAAGACTAGCCCAAAGCAGGCATGTCCCGGGGCACGTCATTCGACGAACAGAAAGGCTTACTCTAATCATCATTCCTCCCAATCTGAGTTATCGAGCCGGTTTCACAAAGCCGGGTGAGCTTACTGAATCAGCCGACCACCAAATACCCGTGGACTTGCGCGTCGCAACTACAGCGCCCTCGCACGTCAGCCTACTTTGCGTTTTTATTGGCTGCCAGAGCCGCCGCTTTCAATTCGGTGTTGGCCTGTTCGAGAAGGCTCTTCGCTTTCTGGGCGTGACCTTGCATATCCCATTCGTTGGCCTGTTGTGCGGCGATGATCTTGTTGTAGGCGTTCTCGGTCATACGCTGGGCTGCGGCGAGATTCGGATGCCTTCGCGCACCAACGTTTTGTTTTGGCTGTCCCAGAGCGAAGCTCCCCAGGAAAAGCGTGCCGGCACAGACAGTGCCAGTCAATAAGAGTTTGTGTCGAGTCAAAATGTGTTCCTCCCTTTTCGGGTATGGCGGCGTCTCTTGACGCGGCAATCGCCCCCCCTGTGGCGATCATGAAGCGCAAGAGCCTCGCGAACAACCCACACGTTTACGTAGGTAGTTCTAGTGCGGGCGATCCGGGTTAAACTGAAGAAACTTCGGATCAGCCATGACCGCCCGAGCGATCGCGATTGCAGCCTGTTCTCTGTGTCTCTGGTCCGAAACCCTGCCTATCCGGAGCTACACGATCGCCGATGGCCTGCCGTCTGACGAGATCGACGGCATTACCAACGACTCACGGGGGTTCGTATGGTTCTACACTCCTGAAGGGCTGGCTCGATTCGACGGTTTTCGGATCACCCGTTTCGGCCGCGACCAGGGCTTGCCGAGCCGGGTTGTGCAGGCCTTCCTCGAAACCCGTTCCGGCGAGTACCTCATCGGAACAGCGCGAGGTTTGTGCAAGTTCAAATCAGGCACCGGCACGAACCAGTTCGAGACATTCCTTCCAGGCACGAAACCGGAAGAAAACTCAATCAGCGCTCTCTACCAATCCCCGTCTGGAACAGTTTTTGTCGGCACCTGGGACGGACTTTTTGAAATCACAGATGGGCCGGTATTCAAACGCCGGAAGTTGCCCGATCCACCGGCCGGATGGAAAGGCGTCCTGGTTTCCGACATCGTGGAAGACAAGTGCGGCAAACTCTGGCTCGCCAGTATTTTCGGAATCTATGTGATCGGCAGGGACGGGGACGTGCAGTGGCTCGCTCGCCGGGGCTCAATTAAAAGTGAAGTTGTCAACGCGCTGCTCAAAACCAAGGACGGCCGGTTGTGGGCCGGGGGGCGGGCGGGATTGCTGTTGCTCGACGACGGGTGCGAGGCCGGCCATGCGCCTGCCGTTCTGCGAATCGATCCTGAGGAGGCCGGACAGGATGTCAGAGCTCTCGCGGAAGGAACGGACGGCGTCATTTGGATTGCCACCGGGAACGGAATTTTCCGCCGGCCGCCCGGCGGCGCTAGCCAGTTGCTCAGCCGAGCGCAGGGACTTACCGATCGCAGCATCTTTTCGCTCGCCATCGACAAATCGGGCAACCTTTGGGCGGGGACCGAAGGGGCGGGTGCAATGAAGATAGAGCCGGACGGTCTCCACACCTTTCGCGAGCAGGATGGCCTTCGCTCCGACCGGGTGTTTTCAGTTCTTGGCGACCGCGCCGGCAGAACTGTGGCGGTGACCGGCACGGAGGATCAGACGCGATGGTCGCTCAACGTGTTGGACGGCGTGTTGGACGGCGGGAAGTTCCGCGCCCTGCAGGCACCGAAGGTCTTTGTCGATCAACGGACATGGGGAGACAACCGGATACTGATCCAAGGTCGAAGCGGCGAATGGTGGGCTGCAACCAGCATAGGCCTTTGCCGATACGGCCGGGGGGCGGCTGAAAGTCTCGCCAATCGGGCGCCGGCAGCCTGCTATTTCGCAGATCGAGACGTATTTCAAATCTTCGAGGACTCAAAAGGCGGTATCTGGGCTTCTGCTCAGTCGCCTGAAGGCGACCGGCTGATGCGTTGGGATCCGGAGAAAAATGCCATCGTCACGTTCGAGGAGTTCCCACGTCGGCCGAGCCTGGTCAAATCGTTCGCCGAGGACCGGCAGGGCAACATCTGGATGGGTTTATGGAGTCCGGGAAATTTGTACCGCTATGACGGGCGGAATTTCGTGAAGTTCACCGCAGCGGCCGGTTTGCCGCCGGGCACTGTGTTCGCGCTGTTGGTGGATGCATCCGGGCGACTCTGGATTGGCGCCGAGGGCGGCCTGGGGATGGTCGAGAATCCTGCTGCCAAGGTCCTCTCGGTGCGCCGTTATCTCCAGCCGGAAGGGCTGTCGAGCGAGGTCGTCCGAGCGCTCGTGGATGATGAGCAAGGCAACATTTACGCCGGCACCGCGGCGGGCGTTGACCGCCTCGACCCGAAAACAGGCTACATCCGGCATTTTTCCACCGCCGACGGCCTAGCCCGTGGACAAATCCACTCGGCTTTCCGGGATGGGGGTGGCAACCTCTGGTTCGCGACGGCCCAAGGCTTGTCGCGGCTCACCCCGGCGCTGGCGGGTCGGCTGCCTCATCCGGCTGTTGTCATAACTGCTGTCGAGGCCGGTGGCATGCCGTTTCCCGTGTCGCCCCACGGCAACCTGACGATATCTGATATCGAATTGGAGCCATCGCACGATCAGCTTCAAGTCGAGTTTGTGGCCTTTGCCGGCGAACCTGAGAATAACGTCCGCTACGCTTACAAACTCGCTGGCTCCGATCAGGATTGGAGCCCGTTGCGGCGCGATCATCTCGTCAATTACGCAGCACTCGGCGCCGGGAAATACAGGCTTTTGGTGAAGGCCGTCAATTCGGACGGCTTGGAGAGCGCAGTTCCGGCGGAAGTTGATTTCACCGTGCTGCCGCCGTTTTGGAGGCGTTGGTGGTTCGAGGCATCGACTCTGGCGGTGCTCGCCGGGATCGTCTATCTGCTGCACAGCTACCGTGTGGCACAAATGGTAAACCTGGAGCGGATGAGGACCTTGATCGCCACCGATTTGCACGATGACATCGGCTCCGGTCTCTCTCAGATTGCGATTCTCAGCGAGGTGGCCCGCGCCCGGGCGAGCAGTGGCGATCGGATGCCGATGGAATCACTGGAGCGCGTCGGCGCTCTGGCGCGCCAACTGGTCGACTCGATGAGCGATATTGTCTGGTCGATCCGCTCGGAGCCCGACAGCTTCGACTCCCTCATCTCGCGGATGCGTGAATTCGCCATCGATCTGCTCGTGAGCCAAGGCATCGGTTTCGAGTTGCGCGCACCCGGCGTCGGCGAGCATGTGAAGCTCAGCCTTCAGGCACGGCGTCAACTCTTCCTGCTGTTTAAGGAATGCGTTCACAATGCCGCCCGGCACTCGGGCTGCAGCAAGGTCACAACCACGCTGCTGATCGAAGATAAGGAGATCCTGCTCGCCGTCGGCGACAATGGCAAAGGATTGAGGGCAGATGAAAAGCCGCCAGGATGTGCCGGTGGCAATGGAATACCTGGCATGCGGCAGCGCGCCGAATCGATCGGCGGAAGCATCCGATTTGATTCGCCACCAGGACAAGGTTGCACGGTGTCGATTCGAGCACCGGCCAGCCACAACGCCTTTACCAAGGCATGACGGTCAGTGATCCGCTACACGTTTGCGTAGGGTGGCTTCGGACGCAAAGTCGACTACACTGGGACTCGGCGGACGGCGTCACAATTGGCGGGTGAACAAATCAAATCGCAATCAGTGATCAGCGTGGCGATCGTCGAGGATCAAAAGGAGACGCGCGAAGGGCTCTCGTTCCTGATCAACAACGGACCACCCTTTGAGTGCAAGCACGTCTATGGCTCAATGGAGGATGCTCTTGCTGGACTCCGCCAGGGGCCACTCCCATGTGTTGCGCTTATCGACATCGGCCTGCCGGGATTGAGCGGCCTCGATGGCGTGCGAATCCTGCGCGAACGATACCCGTCGATCGCGCCAGTGTTGCTCACCGTTTTTAAGGACGATGACCGGATTTTCCAGGCCGTCTGCGCCGGTGCCTGCGGATATCTGCTGAAGAAGACATCGCCAGTCCGCCTGCTGGAAGCGCTCAAAGAAATCGCCGAAGGCGGGGCCGTCATGTCCCCGGAGGTAGCCAAGCGGGTGGTCGAACTCTTCCGCAAATCGCAGGCGCCGGAGCCCGCGACTAATTCCGGCCTTTCCCCTCAGGAACTGCAGCTCATGAAGCTGCTGATGGACGGACATCAGAACAAAACTGCGGCCGCGGAACTGGGCATCAGCGTTCACACGGTCGGCTTTCATCTCCGCTCGATTTACGAGAAATTGCATGTACACTCACGGTCGGAGGCGGTGGCGCGAGCGTTGCGGGGCGGGTTGATCAAGTGACACTGCCGAATCGAGTGCGACAGTCGCTGATGACCGATTTACCGGTGGTCCACCTATCGCAGAGCGGAGGCGAGCAGCCGATGGCGCGCCATTCGGACGACCAATCACTGGTTTCAACGGTCTTACCCGACTGCCGAAGTTATCGGCCTTGCGGCGGCCAAGGTGTTGTTGACGCGAACGCTTGCTGAAGGTCCTAGCCAATAAATCTGTGGGCAATGTCTTCAGAGTTTGATTGGATTATAACTTTAGTTAGCTACGATGCCGCCGCGCTTCAAGTCACGGTGAGTAAGTGCAGGCGCGGACAAACCATATGTGTATCGGATCTGTTTACTGACCATTGATCCCCAACTCGGAGGTTAGGATGGTAAGCCGGATGACGAACCTTTTTCACAGAGTGGCGAGACTCTCGATAGCCAATGCCAAGAACTCTTTCAAGTCTAGGCTGAGGGCCCCTCACGCGGCGGCCTCCTATCCGCCCGGCGAGGCCACCGTTTCGGCAGCCTCCGTATTCTGCTGATCGCCTTCGATCACAGCGATTAACCGCTTAGCAGCGTTGCTGATGGTTTCCAGCGATTCACGAAGCTGCTCTCCATCGACGTTGTAAGTGGCCAGGTAGTTGGACGCTACATGCTCAATTCCAAAACGGCGCATGACGACATAAGCGGTTGCTTCCGCTTCCAGTTCGCGCTGCCGTTTCGATATTGTTTTTCGATCTTCTCCCCTGTGGAGCAACTCGTGGCTCAGTTCATGAAGAATGACCGCCGCTTTGGCCGGGGTTTCGAGAGACTTCCGTATTACGATTCGTCCTCCTGTCGAAAAGCCTTGGACGCCCACTTCTGGGATCTCTTCATAGTTAAGCTGGATCGAGAATTTTCGCGCGGCGGCTGCTAGCTGAGGAAGTAATTCCTCTCCGCCAGTAGCGGCAGCATAAGTGAGAGTTGGAAGAGGTTCACCGTCCCATAAGCGCTAAGATACGGGC
>PMSX01000223.1 GCA_003167495.1 Bryobacterales bacterium
ATGCGTCCGTCGATGATCACGCTTGTGTCGAGGATCTTGAACGTCTGGCCAATGGTTTGTTCGCCGCCAAAAAGGCCGCCAAATGCCCCCAGATTCAGCATCTCGCCCTTGCTGGCGCCCACCACCAACCCGACATACGCCATCCACAGCAATAAAGCCACTTGCAGGAAAGGAACTGTGGTTTGGTTGTTAGGCATCGTCCGGGATAACACCAGCGAGACCAGATAAGCGCCGATGATCCCCAGAAGAGAACCGAACGCGGCGCCGATCAGTTTCTTCAGCGTGATCTTGCGAACTTGTACTTCAAAAAAAACTACCGCAACGCCAAGCACGGCGCCGGCGGCGGCGGCAAAGGGAGCAGGCAGCTCAAAGGGCTTGAGATACCAGGCAGCCAAGCCCAGCAGAACGATGAAGAAGGCGCGGAAGAAAAGTAAGTTGTCCACAGAATCACCCTCCAGTGAGCGGACTTATAAANNAGTTCTTGCATTTCGAGCGGCGAAGAGGGTTAAATCGTGTGCCGAGGAAGGAAACGTAACGGGAAAGTGAGAGGTACGAAGATAGGAGCGCACTCCGTGAGAGGTGTCAGCGGAAGCGATTTAAGAAATACTCAAGGAACCGTCGGACTGAGGTTGTGGCCTGGGATCAAGGCGAGATAGTGGGGTTGATGCCGGCATAGATTTCTCCCGCCATGAACCTGGACCAGAAGACCTGGGTTCTGCCCTTGCGGATCTGCGGCTTCAGGTTGAGCGCGAAGAAAGCGTGAAAGATATTGAAGGCCAGAAAAGCGATCAGCAGGAAACACTCGATGGCGTTGGGGTCGTGCCTGTAGATGTGATCGGCATGCCAGCCGTTGACCAGTTCGTTGAACCCGTGATTTTCAATATCCCAGCGTTGGTGACCGAAACCGACAGCCCGTTCGGTCGAGACCAGGTGGGACGGAAGCGTGGTCACCCACATCCAGTCGCTGGTTTTGAGATCGTCTTTGCCATCGAGTTGCCGTCGTACGGAATGCGTTTCCAGAGAACGGATGACACGCACCGGAATAGTGACCTGGGGCCAGGAAAGCAGGTCCGGAAAATCCCACCACGAACATTGCCGCGACCGGAAAGCGCCCGGTTGTGCGCGGACGCAGGCGAACAGACCGGCGGCATCCTGATACAAATGGCGGCGTTCATCTTTGAGTACGACCAGGGCGTGTTTGCCGTGAGCCAGAAGAAAGTTGAAAAACGGGGCGGTTCCGTAGAGCGCATCGACCAGGATTAGATCGAAGGCGACGCGGATAAGAACCGATCACCCGCTCCAGTAAGCGCAAGGCAGTGGCGACTTCATCCTCTCCGGCCCGCTGCGGTTCCTGGTCCGGCAGGAGCCGTATGGGCTCGCAGCCAGGCCGAGCCCCCGGCAGCAGCATCAGAGTGACTTGCCGGTGATAGAACTGCGTCCGATCCGTCTTGTCGGCGTGAATGGTTCGTTCCCGGCAACCCGGACAGTGGCGGAGGTAACTGGCGTGGCTCTCATGGCCATCCAGGGCCGCGATGGCGATCCCATGATTATCCGGCACCGCCTTGTTGCGCTTCAGTCGGACATAGAGATGGTGGATGCCTCGCCGCAACCCCTCGGCGTCCATAAGCGCGCTGACCCGCCCGACGCTGTCGGCGCCGCACACCGATTGTCCCAGCCAGACACGGAAGAAGTGGGAACGAGCAGTGAGTTCCAAAGCGTTCAGGCTACCCATCCGTGCCCAAAACAAAACCGCGACGGACTTGACGATGGCGGAGGTCGGGATACGCGGTTTCAGGCGCCGGTCCACGACGCAGTCGACGACAGTGGTAGAGAGCTGGAAAACTTTCTCCGAATAAGCGATCAGGCGGCGGAGAATAGTCAGGCCTTCCTTTTCAGGAAGCGTTTCCATTGCAACTCGGAAACCTCGTCGATCAACTGCCGCATCTTCTGATACTCGGCGACGGCCTGACGAACCGGGTTCTGTAGCGGTTTCGGAACGCATATTTGGCGTACCTTGCCGGCATGGCTTTGTACGAGATAGAGCGACTTGTGTCCTTCGCCGTTGACGCAATGGCAATTCGGTTTGCCGCACTTGCTGGAACGCTCAGAAAGGGTACCGCGCAAGAACCGTTCGCCGGAAGCCAGTTGCGCGATGTGGGAACGGAGACTGCGTTCGGCAGCGGAGAGTTCGGCGCGGCTGAGAGGGGCGGCCATGTCTTGTATTGATGATATACAAGATCCGCGCAAAAAACAAGAGCGCGAACACAATGCGAATCTGCCCCCGCACCGTCCCGATCAAGGCAGGGGCTGAAACAACAATGAAAGCGGATGTTCTGAAGGTCTCGGAAGATCGGTTACGGAACCGCTGGCTTCATCGGAAAGTTTGGCACCACGGGGTGGGTCCTGTATAAACTCACTCCTTTCGTATTGCAGTGCCGGATGCTTCAGCGTTTGTCCGTTCTGGGGCTCGCCCCTTGGACATCCTTTGAGCATCTTTCCTTTTTGAGACCGGGCCTGTCCCGCTACGCCGCGTAGCACCATGGCTTAGGGCAGACAACGCAAGAACGGGTTCTAGCCCACAACCGCGTTTAGCTATGAACAATTCTATTTGTTCCTGTTTTATGTTTAAAACAGTCGCCTAATTTGTCGTTGACATGGAGAGGCTTCAGCGCTAGGATTGAGCGGAAACGACGCGAATCGCGTTCCTGTTGTTCAGAACTAGTGAACCGCCGGCAAACTCCTTTGCGCCCGCGCTGTGGCCTAAATTAAACCATTTTAGGAAGGTTTGAAAACGCAGAGATGGCAAGAACCGAAAGAATAGAACTCATCAAAAGCCTTGAACAGATGCGGAAGTCGAAAGTAGTCTGTCTTTTGACGAGCCTGCGACAGAACGTGCCGGGAGCCATTCAAGACGATCAAGTCAGAATCGTGTTTGACCATTTGCTGAAGTCTGGTCCAAGACCGATTCCAAAACTTGATCTCTTTCTCGTTAGCAATGGCGGGAACGGTGTGGTCCCGCGGCGGCTTGTATCGTTATTCCGAGAATTCTCAGACAGCTTCAACGTGCTCGTCCCATTTCGGGCAATCAGCGCGGCCTCTCTCATGAATGCACCACTAATCAGGGCCGGACGTCGTTCGTCAGCGGAATCTCGAAATACAGGATGCCTTTGCCCGTGGACGCTACCGTGATGCCCGTCATATACAGCTTGGCACCGGGAGCGTTATTCGCTTGAAAGTAAAAAAAGCCATTAGCGGACTCGTGCGCGGGCAGCATCTTCACGGAGAACGCGCGCCCGGTGATCTCCCATTCAGCCAACGGATTCTTCTTCTTGAACACTCCGGTGGGAATTGGGCCCACTGTCCGCGGACCCGGCTGTTTAGGTGAGGATCCGACGTA
>PMSX01000048.1 GCA_003167495.1 Bryobacterales bacterium
CGTCGCCTATTCCGGCGGTACGGATTCCGCCTATCTCGCGTGGGCCGCGCACCGCGTGTTGGGTGAGAACGCCATTGCCATTACGGCCGATTCGGCATCGATTCCTACCTCGCATAAGCGCGACGCCGAAGCGTTCGCTCGCGAATGCGGCTTCCGGCATGAATACATTGCGACGCATGAGTTCGAAAACCCAGATTACGTCAAGAACGACCAGAACCGCTGCTTCCACTGCAAAGACGAACTTTTTCAACAACTCGAAACGTTTGCCCAGACGCGCGATTTCGCGCACATTGTTTATGGGGTGAACAAAGACGATCTGGGCGATTATCGCCCAGGCCAGCGCGCCGCCAAGATTCACGAAGTGAAGGCGCCGCTGGTGGACGCCGGTCTAAGCAAATTCGAAATCCGCGAATTGTCAAAGCGGGCCGGTCTTTCCACGTGGAATCGTCCAGCAGCAGCCTGTTTGAGTTCGCGCGTTCCCTACGGCACACCGGTTACGCCGGAAACGATCAAGACCATTGAGCAGGGCGAAGAAGAAATTCGCGCTTTGGGCTTCCGCCAGTTCCGCGTGCGCTTTCACGGTGATTTGGTTAGGATTGAAATCGCCAAAGACGAAATGCCGAAAGCGATGACAGCGGAGAATGCAGCCGCGTTCTCTGCCATCTTCAAACAGCTCGGCTTTTTGTATGTGACCCTCGACTTGGAGGGTTACCGGCAAGGTTCGTTAAACGCCGCGCTGGGGGCTGCTGCTAATTCGCACCAGCACCCGCCGCAGCCGCAGCCGCCGCATCGGACATCTGCTTGACCACATAGGTGGGCATGGGAGCCGGGAAAGGCGCAACGCACAGCGTGTCGCGAATTGCCATATTGGTATCGAAATACACTTGCCAGTAATTATCGTTCGAACAGGAAGGCCGCACAGCTAGAACCGGCCCTACTCCGGTGAACGAGAGAATCGCCACTTCCGGCGCGGGCGTTTGCAACACATTGGGAATCTTCGCAACCCGCTGCTGGATTGCGCTGATTGCCTGATGCGGATCGGCATCACTGGAAATCTGCGCCGTTATCTCTACTCGGCGATACGGGTGGGAGGAGAAGTTCTGAATGTTATCGGAAAGAAGCTTGTTGTTGCCGACAAAGGTAGCGACGTTGTCCGGCGTCAGAATGGTTGTGACGAACAAGCCAACCTCCTTCACGGTGCCTGTTGTGCCGCCGCCGGTTATGAAGTCGCCGACTTTGAAGGGCCGCAGAACAATCAGAAACACACCTGCCGCGAAATTCGCGAGTAACCCGCTCCAGGCTGCGCCGATGGCTAATCCAGCGCCCGCAAGCAGGGCGGCAAAGCTGGTGGTCTGCACGCCGAAATTGCCCAGAATGACCAGCACGAGCACCAAATTCAAAGCGACCGCCAGCGTATTTCCCAAGAAACGCGAAAGCGTAGGATCGAACTTTTCGCGTGCCAGTAATTTTTGCAGTCCGCGCAGGATAAAGCTAATGACCCAGCGGCCCACAATGTAAATGACGAGGGCTCCGAGCACTTGCAAGCCTACGGTGGTGATGGTACTTTGCGCGGTCGCCCAGGCGGCGCCGAGATTTATGTTCATGACGTCAGTCTCCTAGTGAGGGTAGTTTGTTAGCTGTCTTTTGTTAGCTTTCTGGGGCCAGGCGCATGAGCTCCGGGTCCCAATGCATAATCTTTTGTTGGAACAGACTCTCATTTGTTAACAAAGCGGGCCCGGCAGCGCGCAGCCCGAACGTGGCGTCTTCGACCGAAGGACGCCCGTCGCGAATCGACAGGTAAAAGTTTTTGTGATGTTCCAGCTGGGCTTCTACGCCCCCGGTGTCGTAAGATTCGCTGCTCTCCTGGAAAGTGCGCGACTCCATGGTCGTATGCTTGGCGTCCCAATCGGCGCGCAACGTTTTTTGCACTTCTTGAGAGAAGCTGCCAATCGTGTCGTCAAACTGATCCGGTTGCGGGGAGCGTTCCACTGTGACGCCGGCATAGCCTGTCGTCATTACGCCCTCGCTGCCAATGAACTTTACGCCAAACGACTCCTCCGGCAAGCCGCTCTTGAAGTTCACACGCAGCAATACGTTGAAGGCCTGATGCTCCTGCGTCTCCGGATAGTCGAGCACCGCCAGCATCACGTCGGGCACATCACGGTCTTTCCAATATCGAATGCCGCCGGTGGCATAGATGCGCGTGGGGCCTTTAGATCCAGTTACGGTATGCAGTCCAGTGAGCAGGTGAACGAACAAATCGCCGGCGACACCAGTGCCGTAGTCTCGAAAATTGCGCCAGCGGAAGAAACGCGCGGGGTCCCACTCGCGCATTGGAGCGTTGCCCAGGAACTGATGCCAATCGCAAGTGTCGAGGCTGGCGTCGGTGGGAATGGAATACTCCCAAGCGCCAATCGCCGTATTGCGGTCAAGCCAGGCTTCCACCGAATTCAACTTGCCAATGGCGTTTTGCTGGTACAGATCGCGCGCCTTCAAATAGGTGGCTGAACTGCGATACTGGCTCCCCACTTGAAAGACATTCCCGGCCTTGGTCTGAGCGAGAATCAGCGCATCGCCTTCGTCTATGGAATGCACCATCGGCTTTTCACAATAAACATGCTTATCGGCGTTAAGGCTGTCGATGGAAATCGGGGCGTGCCAATGGTCGGGTGTGGCGATGATAACAGCGTCGACCTCACGGCGCCGAATGATCTCGCGGTAGTCGCGGGTAATGAAGGTATCTGGCCCGTAGACTTCCTTCATGCGCTGCAAGCGGCCGTCGTAGCAATCGCAGGCNNGCCCATGCCGCCGGCGCCGATGAGCGCAATTTGAATAGTCTCGTTTGGTGAGTACATAGAGGGTCCTTAGCCTTTAATTTTCGTCATCTTTTGATTTTCATGGCGGCGGGGTCCCACTCAATGACACGATTTTCAAAATAGCTCATGTTAGAAAGCAAGGCGGGTCCGGCGGCGCGGAAGCCGAAAACAGGATCTTCCACCACAGGTTTGCGCGAGCGGACGGCGAAGGCAAAGTTCCGATGATGATCGACATGATCGCTATAATCAGGCGGCGCCTGATAAACCATTTCCCGCGCTGCCTTCATGTTCGCGGTGGACGCTTTCGTCTCCGGATACACGACGTGATATTCCCTCAAGAACGATTCTCGCTGGCTGGCGGAAAAGGTCCCAATGGTGTAGCCGGGTTCAGTCTCCGGCGGTGCACCTGTCACGGTGACGTCGTCGCCCACAGTCATAATGCCGTCGCTGCCGGTAAAGCGAAAGCCGGAACTCTCTTTGGCGCCGCTTTCGAAATTTACGCGCAGAACGAGATTAAACGCCGGATGTTGGGCGGTCTGGGGGTAGTCGTACAAGCCGATCAAAAGATCGGGTACATCGCGGCCGTCGTTCCAAAAGCGCAAGCCTCCGGTGGCGAAGACGCGCGTGGGTCCAATCGCCCCGGTGATGAAATGCAATCCGGAAAAGAGGTGAACAAACAAATCGCCGGCGACACCGGTGCCGTAATCGCGGTAGCAACGCCATCGGAAAAAACGATTGGCGTCCCAATCAGTCTTCGGCGCGCGCCCTTGAAAGGTGTCCCAGTCGCAGGTGTCGGTGCTGGCGTCGGGCGGCACGGTGTATTCCCATGCGCCGGTGGCCGAGTTGCGATCCCNNCGATCCCACCAAGCTTCAACCATATTGAGTTTGCCGATGGCGCCTGCTTGATACAGCTCGCGGGCTTTTTGATAGATCACCGAACTCACGCGCTGGCTACCGACCTGCAGGATTCGATTTGTGGCGCGCTGTGCTTGCACTACCGGCGCGCCGTCGTCTATGTGCTGCACCATGGGCTTTTCGCAATA
>PMSX01000197.1 GCA_003167495.1 Bryobacterales bacterium
CCTGCAGCGCGATGGTGGTTTTACCAGAAGATTCAGGCCCGAAGATTTCGCAGATACGGCCGCGCGGCAAACCGCCAACGCCCAGCGCGTAATCTACGGAAATGGACCCCGTGGGAATGGCGGAAACGGGAACAATGGCTTCCTTGGCCCCTAGACGGAGGATAGAACCTTTTCCAAATTGCTTTTCGATTTGGCCCAGCGTAAGGGTCAGTGTGCGAGCGCGCTCTTTTTCGTCCATGGGTTCCTTTTCAAGACATCTCAGCGGGGGAAGCAGTTTCCAGTATAACTCGAAACAAGATGGGGAGAAGATGTTTTGAGAAAAAGGGCGGCATCGCCGCCCATACTTGTAACGAGGGGGGCACTCAGGGCATCCACCTTCATCAGCGTCCATCTGCGGCTAAAACTTGTTTTCGTTCTATCCGCCCGCACGCACGGCATTGCTAAGTTGGTTTGCGCGCGTAGTAACCTTTGCGGGCACGGACGATGAGATCTTTGCGGTTCTTCACTTTGATGAGGACTTTGTGATACTGGCCATCGTTGTTCAAAGGCTCGGGCGCGTAGAACAGGTTGTACTGATGTCGCAATTCGTTGGCGATGTTTTCAAACGATTGGTTCAGATCATTCGCTTGGAACGGGAAAAATGGAGTGCCGCCGGTCTGATCGGCAAAATAGCGCATCACTTTATCGCCTTCGGTCTCAGTGTGGCTGATGTTTGTGGAAATGGTGTAGATGACCGTATCGGCGCGCTGAGCCATTTCCAGAGCTTGGTCGCGGCTGTGCTGGCTTTGGTTGTCGTCGCCATCGCTAAGAACAACCATGGCGCGGCGGAACTTATACATGGGCTGATCGAGCATCAGCTTTTCTTTGCAGGCAAAGAAGATGGCATCGTAGAGGGCTGTGCCGCCGCCGGGACGCAGGCTGCGCACGGCTTTTTCCAGAACCTGAGTGTTACCGGTCAAATCGGCGGCCAGTTCCGCCGCCGTATCGAAACTGACGACGATGGCTTTGTCCTGATCGCGAACCACGCTGTTGATGAAATTGCCGGCAGCCTCTTGCTGGAATTTGAAACGGTCCGTCACGCTGGCGCTCGTGTCAATCAGAATGGCGAGGCGAAGCGGCAAATCGGTTTCGGCGGTGAACTCCTTAATGGACTGCGGCTTCTTGTTCTCGAAAATCATGAAATCGCCGCGCGTGAGATCAGTGACAAAACGGCCGCGCTTGTCGGTAACGGAAATGAGCATGTTGACGCGAGTGACTTCGCTGCGGATGATGTTATCGTCTGCGGCTTCGGCGGCAGTAGGGGCTGGAGGCTTGGCGGGTTGCCGTTGTTGGGCAAGAATAGCGCCGCCTAACATAAGGATGGCGAAGGTGGTGGCCAGCGTCAACAGGGAACGGGCATTGGACTTCATTTCAATACATCTATATTAACGGTGTTCGGGCGGAGCGTTTCAAGCAGCGCGGCCAGTTCGGAAGCCAGCGGACTTTCGACGGCGATCCGCTCGCCGCCGGACGGCGAATCAAAAGCTAGTCTGTGCGCGTGCAGGAAGAAGCGCCCCAGCGGCTCAGCGGGCGCGCCATAAACGGTGTCGCCGTAAATAGGATGCCGTAGACTTGCCAGGTGAACGCGGATCTGATGGGTGCGGCCCGTGCCAATGCGGACTTCCAGATAAGAAAACCGATCAAACGTTTCGAGGGTCTTGTATTCGGTCAGGGCCGAGCGGCCGCTGGCTAGTTTGGTGGTCATGCGAATCCGACGCACGGGGTCGCGCGCGATGGGAGTCGTGATGCGGCCGCAGGGCGGATGCAGATGACCGTGCGCCAGAGCGAGATAAATCTTTTCGACTTTGCGCGAATGAAATTGAGCGGCGAGAGATTGGTGAGCCCGGTCAGTGCGCGCAACCACCATGACACCACTCGTTTCACGGTCGAGCCGGTGAACGATGCCGGGGCGGAGATCGTCGCCGCTCCGGGCAAGCGTGCCGAAGTGATGCAGCAGCGCATTGACGAGAGTGCCGTGCGCGTGGCCCGCGCCTGCGTGGACCACCATGCCGGCGGGCTTGTCAATCACTACTACGTCGTCATCGAGATAGAGGATTTTGAGTGGGAGTTCTTCGGGCTCGGCATGGAGGGTCGGGAGGTCGGCGGGCGTGACAGAGACGGCGTCGCCGGGCCGCAAGAGATGAGAGGCGCGGGCGGGAGTGGCGTTCACGCGCACCCGGTCTTCCTTAATCCATGACTGGATTCTGGAGCGGCTGTATTCGGGCAGGCGCTCATGCAGGAAAGAATCGAGACGCTTGCCGGAGTCGCTGGCGTCGGCAGTTAGGCTGAGTGAATTATTTTGAGCTTGTTTCGTACGGATGGCCGTCTTTGTAGCGTAGCTCGCCGGCGTTTACGACGAACGGCAAATGATTTTCCTTGGGAGGCAGCGGGCAAGTAGCGTAGGACGTGAAGGTGCAGGGCGGATTGTAGGCGCGGTTGAAATCGAGATCAACCTTACCATCTACTGGCAGTGGCACATTGAGCATGCGACCGGCCTGATAGGTCTGCGTTTTGTTGCTCAGATCTTTGAATAGGAAGAAAAGAGTTTTGCCGGAAGCGCCGTCTTCATAGATGGGGCGGAGGCGATAGGCGTGGCTCTGATAGGTGAACTCTACCCAACCGGGGCTTTCTTCCATTTCGGTTTGGCCGAGGATATTGAGAATAGGGATCTTCTTGACATCGGGGATCAGTTTGGCTTCGAAGTGCAGCGCCGGATTGATCGGGAAATAGGTCATGCCTTCGAAGTTCTTGAGCATGGGGCTGGCGCTATCTTTGGCGCGGATGCCGAGCCGTTCGCCGCGTTTGATGACAAGGAAAGAGACGGAGCCGGCTTTCACGACGTCGGGTTTTTTTTCGTCGAAGGAGAGATTCTTTTGTGCGCCGGAGGGCTCGATGAGAGTGACCTTGCCGTCTGCCAAATGGAGACGGCCTATTTGCGCCGGGGCAGTTTTGGGAAGGACAAAATCGTTGTTAGGAGCGGAGCCGATCGTGTTATCGCCGGCCTTAAGCCAGAAGAGGCCGACGAGAGTGAGCCAGCCATTTTCCGAGCGTAGGCCCACGTCGCGGTGCTTTTGCCACTCGCGGATGGAATCGGCATAGGAGCCGGCGGTTTCGGCGGACATCAATATGGCGGCAAAGAGGCCTATGCCGATCAGAATTCGGGCCATTTGTAAATCTTAACAGAGATTCGCCCGTGCCGCTTCAGCCGATCATCCATTTTGGTTGGATCAGGCCGAGCGAAACGGCGGTCATCACAATTCCGATGATGAGGACGATGGCCGGCGAGGCGACAGAGGCCCAGCGAACTAACGGATGGTGGCTGGAACGTTTGTTTTCGGGCAACAGGTTCTTGGCATAGAGGACCAGGATGCCGATGCCCATCAAGACGATGGCCAAGCCGAGGCTGAAGGACAGCAGCAGCAACAGACCCAGGCCGACGCGGCCGAGAGCGATGGCTCCGAGTAGAAGGACGAGCGCGGATTCACAGGGAACAAGACCGCCACTCGCGCCCAACGCGATGAGGCTCTTCCAGGAAATTTCGGCGGGCACGTGCGAATGGTCGTGGTTATGGTGGTGGTGATGATCATGACTATGTGGGGCGGGATGGGATCCCGCGCGCCGATTGGTAATCGGCGCATGATCATGATCATGCTGATGGTGATCATGGTCGTGATGATGGTGATCATGGTCATGACTGTGAGAATGCGTCTGAGCACGGGGGCGAAGACGCTTATAAAGCGTCCAGCCACCAATCGCTGCAATGGATAACCCCGAAACTGCCCCCAAGACCTGAGTGACTCTTTCGGGAACGACATAGTTGAACAAAAAGAGGGTGACCAGACCCAGAGCGAACACAGCAATTGTATGGGTGAACGTTACCATGGCGCCGAGAAAGGCCGCGTGCTTCAAAGTGCCGCGCGAACCGACCAGATAAGCTGCGACAATTGTTTTGCCGTGGCCCGGCGTGAAGGCGTGGGCTGATCCTAAAACGAAGGCGGCGCCAAGAGCGAGAAGGATCATCCACGGAGTGAGTTCGCGCTCATGCAAGAAGCGTGAGAGATAGTCACCGCGCGTGACGGAGCCTGCGGGGGCACCTTTCGCAGTCAGCGTTACCGGTGAGGGAGCGGGAAGTGCGGCTTGGGGCTGAGCGATTTGTTGAATGACTGGGGCGGAGACGACGACCGGAGTTCGAGGCGCAGTCCACACAATCTCAGCGCGTAGGTCTTGCGGAGGTGCCAATGTCGGATCGGCCGGGTACTGGGTTAGCGCTTTGCTGATATCCCGATTCGATTGGCTCGCTTGGCGTAGCGCTACGCCGTTGCCGTGGTCGACAACAATCTCTTTCCAGCCTGCGCGATCGACATAGTTGCGGTCTTCATAGTTGAGCGTGCCGCCCTGTGAGTCGATATGGGCGCGTGTGGTAATACGCAATATTGGGAGGTTGCCCGCACCATCGGCGATCATAGCGGTCACGGATTCAAACTTCGGGTGAACCTTTACGCCGTTTACGGACACAGCCAGATTTTTCAGCCAAAGACGCGCCTGGGTGGCAGCATGGGCTTGGAGTTCGGCCGGCGGCGCCGTGCGATCGATGTTCCAATCGCGCAGGATTTCGAAGGTTGGAATCTCCGCTAGGTCGAGAACATATTGCAGCTCGACGCCATTTGCCGATGGCTGCAGTTTCGCGTAGTGGTTGACGCTGAAATTGCCCATGGGATGTGCAAACAGCGCAGCGGCGGAAGAAAAGAAGAGGAAAATGTTCTTTATCATTGTGCGGTTCCCGATTCAATCTGGCGCGCGTGAGCATAAAAAATTGGTTCGGGCGTGTGCAGGCGCAAAGCCTTTTCCGATGCTTGTTTCGCTTCTTCAATGCGGCCCGACTTGTAGAGAACCCACGAATAGGCGTCCCAGGTGTAGACGTCGCCGCGCACGGGCAGCTCGGCGCGCATCAATTCGAGTGCGATAGGGAGGTCGCGGTTGTGATCGGCTAGCAGAAGCGCGAGGTTACGATTGGTTTTTTCGTTGGTGGCTTTGCCAAGCTTCTCGATGGTGGCAATGAGATCACGTTGTTCGCGGGCCTTGTCGGGCAAGCCAGCTGTAGTATAGAGATCTTCAAGCGCGCCGGCGTATTGAGCTAAAGGAACAATGGATTGCGCACGTTCGTAATAGCGAATTGCCGGAGCAGTGTGGCCGCGAGCTGCTTCCACTTGTCCCAGGCCGGCGATGGCCCGATGGAGTGTGGGGAAGAGATCGAGCGCCGAACTGTAAGCTTCGTTGGCTTCGTTAAGCTTGCCGGTTTTGAAGTACATATCTCCTAATTCGGCGTAACACCATGCTGTATTTTCCGGCGCTGGATCTCCGGCGTCCACCGCGTAGCGCATCAAGGCAACGGCAGAGCCGGCGTCCCCGGTTACGAAGCGATGCCAAGCCAGACGGTTATAACTGCTCAAGCCCGGGCGCAGCGCAAACATCTTAAGATAAGCGTCGCCTGCGCGCTGATATTCACCGAGTTCCATCAGGGCATCGCCCAAATTGCCCCAGGTCCCCGCATCGGAAGCCTCGTATTTGAGCATGTCTTGCGCGCGATCAGCGACGGCCTTGAAATTGTGACGTTGCAAATCGATTTCGTTCTCAAAACGAAGCGCGGTAAAGTTGCCGCCTTCTTTCATCAGAATGCGGTCGACGATTTTGGCGGCGCGATCGAGGTAACCGAAGTCGGAGGTTTCGCGAACTTTCTGAAGATACGCGGAGATCAAACCTGATTGCAGTTTGAGATCGTCCGGAGAGGCGGCTAACAGTTTTTCAAAGGTTTTGATGCGAACGTCCGTCTTCTCATGAGCCAAAGGTGCATCGAGCGGCCGGCTCTGACCACACAGCAACAGAGTGGCTCCTAGCAAGGCAGCGACGACCCTCATTTGGAATCTCCCAAAGACGCTTGCATAGGTCGGTCAGAAGTGCAAGAACGCGGTTGGGAGGTGTTATTCACTTTTGCGGAGATGAGCGCGGCATGGCAGAGGTAGGTGGCTTCGCGGATACCCACAGCAAGCGCCTTATCCATTTCAGTTTTCGCGTCGCCGAACTTACCATTCTGGTAAAGCGCCCAAGCCAAAGCGGCCAACGTATGGCAATCCTGCCGTTTGGCGCTTTCGAGAGTCGCAATTCGGAGAGCTTCGGCGGGGTTAGTCTTGCGATCCGTGTAGTAGGCTATTAGCTCCAGATTGGCGTTGTAAGGTTGGGAGACTTCAGCGCGAGCTTTCTTCTCAAACGCTGCGAATTGCTCGTCGGCCTTTTCCTTTTGGCCGGCTTGATCGAGGGCTGTGGCCCATTTGTAGAGGTTTACCGATGACGGAACCGCGTGGTAGCACTTTTCAAAAAGACTGGCGGCCTCCGTAGGGTTACCGTTCGCCGATTGAACGTCTGCTGATACAAGCGCGGCGAGTTGAGAGGCGGGAAAGAGGTGGAGCGCCTCAGCAAGAGTGTCACTTGCTGATTTTGGGTTTCCGGAAGCGAGTGTGACGCGGGCTTTTTGCGTCAGGAGCCAGGCGCGCTGGTCTAAATCACTCTGCGCCGTCCGGCTCAATGCCTCACCATAAAATTCAATGGCTCCTTCATTATCGCCAAAAAGTTCGCGTAAGCCGGCTGCTTTTTCAAAACCTAGCGCGCTGCCGCGGCGGAGATCGAGAACCCATTGCGCGTCGCGCTCGGCCTCGGAATAATTGCCCAACGCTGCGTTGGCATCTGCCAATGAGGCCCAGTTTCCAATGTCGTCGGGAACTTTGTGGTTCAGCTCTTGAGCCAGCTTCAAAGCTTGTTGAAATTCATGTTTGCCTAGAAGGACCGTGACGCGAAGCTTCATGGCGTCGTAGTTTCCGGGAGACAAAGCTAGTGACCGATCTACCGCGTCATTGGCCTGATCGTAGAGAGTGATGTCGGAGGTGTCGCGGGCTTTGCGGCACAGACCTGCGGCGAGTTCGTTATAGGTCTGAAAAGCTTTTGGATTCGCGGCCATCTGCTGGCGCGCGGCAGCTATGCGCGGGTCGGCGGGTGATTGCCAGGCAAGTAGAAACGAAGCGCAGGAGAGGAATAGTAGAGATAGACGCATAAAAGAAAATTCTCGGAAAAAGGGGGCCACTCTGTTCTTGGGGAACGCCAAAGACGCAGTGGCCCCATGGAGGCAACGAACTTGTCAGTTAGTCGGACACCCTGCGCCAGCGCCCATCGTGCAACCAGCTTCGCCTGGATCAATGTGGCGACGTTGACGACCGCTCTGAGCCCAGGCAACGAAGGGAAAGGTTTCCTGGTAGGGAACGTCGTTGGTGTTGACACCATCGCCGATTGGATAGTTGTACTGCGGACCGGCCAAGATTCCGGCCACGGCGCGGGCGGCGATATCGGTTACATCGTCAGAGACCCGGCGGCCATTGGGGAAGCCTGCGGCATCGCCAGCCAGCAGACCGAGGCGTTTGCGGCTAGCCTCGGGAGTGGGAGGAACTCCCGTGTTGAGGCGAAGTAAATCGGCAATCGGGCCAGCGGTCGTTCCGGGAGCCGCGATTGGTGGTGCGTAAGTGACCAACGGCAATAGGTCAGTGCGAGGAGGCGTCGGGATAGCGATGCCGTAAATAGCGTTGAAGACGCGAGCCAAAAGTGGATCGAGGTCGAACGATGCAAACTGCGAATCGTTCACAGGCTGGGACATGCTCCAAAAATCTTTGGAGCCCGTGCCGATAATGAGTTCGTTGATCAAGGGATTGCCCATACGCTGGACTTGCGACCAACCGCCCGAGGCTTCCGGTTGCAGAGGAGCACGGCGAACGAAGATACGCGGACGGGAAGTAGTTCCCCAAGCGCCGATGGTGGCGGCGGCGCTCGTCGCTGGTTCGATAATGCCCGTTCTGGTGAGCATGGCGATGGGTACTTCGATGGCTATGGTGTTTACGTTGTAGCCGGAAACGTAATCGGATGCGGTGTTGACATGATCGTTAGCATCGGCTGCGGCCGAAAGTACTCCACCACCTGCCGCTGTCCGGAAGTTGAAGGAATCGAAGGCTGCGCCTAAGTCGATATAGAAAGGATCATCGACCGTACCAGCGAATACCTTGACACCATTGTTGAGAGTATAGATGCCCTGGGCCGCGAGAGCTGGATAATTCGGCATAGTACGCGGGCCAACATTGCTAGGCACAGCATATAGGGGCGCGGCAGTTGCGTTGGTGAGTTCCGTGCTCACGCCGCCTTTTATCATGGTTACGGTGTAAGTTTGGCTTAAGCTGAGGCCAGCCGCGCCGGGGCCGGAGAGAGCCGTGATGGCGGGCGGAACAATCGGTGTACCCGGCGCCACTGGCGCTGGAGAATTGGCAGGTGCATTAATTCCTGCTCCGGCGCCCACATAGCCAGTGAACACGCCAGGGGCATTAATTGTTGTCTGGAACTGAACTTGAAAACTGATCTCCGCCAGAGCGTCGTTGTTGTTATCGATATTAATCTCATACAGAACGTTGTCATCAAACGGGAAATAGTTCGGACCATTACCCGGTTCGAGGAACGGGTCGACGTTGAGCAAAAAAGTCACTTTCGTCGGATCGTCATAGCTAACGAAGGCGAAAAAGTCTGTAATGTCTGCTTTGGTGTCGAGCGCCGTGATGGGGGCTTCTCTATGGCTTGCCGCAAAGCTGGGCGGCGGGGTGACAATCAGCGCCGCCAGCACGGCGCAGATAATTGGTTTCATTCGGTTCATTGTGTATTCCTCCTTTTATTTGCTTTCTTGCTTCGCACGCGAGGTGCGAACTTTCATGGCTCCCACCAGCGCCAAACCGAGGCCGGCGAGGGCAGTACTAACTGGTTCGGGAACGGCCGTGAAACTGTTGGTTAGAGTTCCACCCTTTGCTGTTCCGCCACCGGAATCAAGCATAAAATCATCGGTGACGGCGAGAAAGGGAACGGAGGAAAACGTCCCCGTATCGGTATTCTGAACGCCGTCGACCGTCACGAGGGCGCCATTAGGCTTAAGACAATCATCCACGCCATCTGACCCAAAATTGCCGCCCTCACAATAGTTCACGATGCCGGTGACACCATCAGCTGGTGTTGACTCTGACGAGCCACCGAGCACGCTCGAAATACCCGTGTATAGAACCGGCCCGGAAATGTCGTAGGTGAACATGGTTTCAATCGCATTCCCCATGGTGGCCGATTGATTGATGGAAAGGGTTAAGCCAGGGGTATAAACGCCGCCCATGGGAGTGATGGTCACCGAGCCACCACCGAGTTCAGTTAGCCCGGACCCAGGCAAAATTTGAAAATTATAGAGTGTGTCGCCGCCAATCGTACAGCCGGTTGCGCCGAGGGCAACGTAACCTGACAGGCTGCCGGTCCCGCAAGTAACTGCGATACCTAGTCGCGCAACGGAGACCGCCGCTATTGCTAGCAGCAAAATTTGCTTCATTATAGATGTTCCTCCCAGAGAGTCGATCAGCCCCGAAAAAATTGCCGACCTTGGTATATAGTACGTCGTTTGGGCTACATCGGATTTAGGGTGAAGTACTTTATATGGACCAAGTACTCATTCGGATTTCGGATGATACGTAGTGGGCGAACTCATCACCACTCGTCCGTGGTGGACACCTTTGGTGCTGATCATCAGATCCGCAAGCGCGCGCACGCGATTTGATTTGCCTTTCACGACCACTACCTCCAAACATGTCTCATGGTCGAGATGAGCGTGCGTAGTGGCGATGATCAGGTCGTGGTGCTCGTGTTGCAATTCCATCAATTTGTCGGGCAGCAAACGCGAATGATGATTGTAAATCAAGGTGATAGTGCCGACAACGGGCGCATCCGGCGACTCAACGGCAGCTGAGACGAGACGATCACGAATCAGATCGCGAAACGCTTCCGACCGGTTCTCGTAGCCTTGGCTATTGATGAAGCGGTCGAATTGTACCAGGAGGTCGGAATCGATGGCTACGCCGATGCGGCTCAGATCGCTCATGCAGGTACCAGCATAAAACTTTTCTTGCGTAACACGATCCGCATATTAGTGTTACTCGTATTATGAAAGGGAGACCGAGAGGCCATGCACATACCAGACGGATATTTGAGTCCTTCGACATGCGCGACGCTTTACGTGGCGGCGGTGCCCTTCTGGTATGTAGCGTTACAGCGCGTGAAAGCGGCGCTGAGTGGGCAAACGGTGCCGTTGCTGGCGGTGTTCGCAGCGTTTTCTTTTGTAGTGATGATGTTCAACCTGCCGCTGCCCGGCGGAACGACTGGACACGCGGTGGGCATGGCGATGGGCGCGATTGTGCTGGGACCGGAAGTGTCGATCCTCGCCGTATCGATGGCACTGCTCATTCAAGCGCTGTTTTTCGGAGACGGCGGCATTACGGCGTACGGTGCGAACTGCTTCAACATGGCGATTGTCGGATCGGTTGTGGCTTATGTGGTGTACCGCCTGGTGGCGGGGCGAGCGGCTTTGCGGTCGAAGCGGCGAGTGGTCGCAGGAGCGATTGCCGGCTACCTGGCCATCAATGCAGCGGCGTTTTGCGCGGCGATTGAGTTCGGCGTGCAACCAAGGTGGTTTCATGATTCGGCCGGAGCACCTTTGTATGCGCCGTATCCGTTGCATGTAGCGATTCCGGCGATGATGATCGGGCATTTGACGATTGCGGGATTGGCGGAGCTGGTGATTACGGCGGGGATGGTGAGTTATCTGCAAGGCGCGAATGTCGATATGTTGCGGCGAACGGCGCCCGAGGTGGTGCTTGATCCGGCGACGGCCGGCGCTAGTCCGTTGCGCAGTCTATGGGTCGCGGTTGCCGGCTTTATAGTGCTGACGCCGCTCGGTATTTTAGCGGCGGGCAAGGCGTGGGGCGAATGGAAACCGCGGGAGCTGGGCAGCACGCCGAAAGGATTGGAGGAGCTTTCAAGATTGTGGCAAGCGCCGCTGGCTGAGTATGCTCCAAAGTTTGTGAGCAATCCAGCGTTGGGATATTTGTTTTCGGCGGTAATGGGCGTTGGGCTGATTGTGCTGGCAGTTTCGGGTGCGCGGTGGCTTCTGGCGCGCGGAGCGAAGAAACGCAGTGCGTTTATTGAGAGAACGATTCGCGGCCTTCTGACCGCCGGGCAAGATGCGCTGTTTGCGGAAAATACCGCGCAAATGAACGGATTTCTGCAACGGCTTGACCCACGCGTGAAGATCGCCGGATTGGGCGCTCTGATTGTGGCGGCGGTGAGTGTGAGGCGGCTTTGGGTATTGATCGCGCTGTTTGCCTTGAGTGTGCTGTGCGCAGTTGCCTCGTTTATTCCGCTGCGGCTGCTCGCGGCACGGGTGTGGGTCGCTGTGCTGGCGTTCACCGGAATCATTGCGTTGCCCGCGCTGTTTATGGGATCGGGTCCAGAAATTTGGCACATTCACGCAAATGGTTTGCGCAGCGCGGCTTTCTTGGTGCTGAGAGGCGAGACGACCGCGACATTCTCATTGCTGCTGATTTTGACCACGATTTGGAGCCATCTATTACGCTCATTGCGGTTCTTGGGAGTTCCGGCGGCAGCGGTTGCCGTGCTGAGCATGAGTTATCGATATATCTTCGTGTTTTTGGAGAGCGCCAAGCATACACTCGAAGGACGCCAGACCCGTTTAGTAGGACATTTGGAACCGGCATTAGAGCGCCGTTTCGCGGCCGCCAGTGTGGGTGCGCTGCTCGCCAAGACCGTTGATCTGAGTGGTGACGTTCATACCGCCATGCAGGCGCGCGGTTATCGCGGAGAGATTCGCTTGTTGAACGATCTGCAAATGCGTCGTCGCGACTGGTGGCATCTTTCTGCGCTACTGGCGATGGCCTTGCTGGCGGTTGGGTTGGGACAGTAGATGGCGAACACGTTTGAGGTAGAGGACGTTCGTTATTCGTATGGCGACATCTCCGCCCTGCCTGGCGTAACTCTTAATGTTCCTAAGGGGCGGCGGGTAGCACTGTTGGGCGCTAACGGGTCGGGTAAGTCAACGCTGTTGCGGTTGCTTGCAGGGTTGAGTTTTCCCGCGAGTGGGACGGTTCGCTTTTTGGGAGACGCGCTAAGTAAAGAGCGGCTGGAGGAAGAAGAATTCTTCTATTCGTTTCGCAGGAAAGTGGGCGTCGTTTTCCAGAACCCCGATGTCCAGTTGTTCAACGCGAGCGTGTTTGATGAACTGGCGTTCGGACCGCTGCAGATGGGCTGGCCGGCGCAGAAGGTTCGGGAGCGCGTGATGGAGATGCTCAGGGAGATGCGCATCGAAGATTTAAAGGATCGCGCGCCGCATCGTTTATCCGGCGGCGAGAAGAAGCGCGTGGCCATTGCTTCGGTGTTGGTGCTTGATCCGGAGGTTTTGCTTTTGGATGAGCCGACTGCGGCGTTGGACCCGCCGAGTCAGACACAGATTGTGGCGTTGCTGGCTTCCTGGAAAGATACGGGACGGACCGTGGTGATTGCGACGCATGATCTGGATGCTTTGGAGGATTTGGCGGACAGCTGCTATTTGCTAAAGGATGGGCAGATTGCGGGCCAAGGCGATCCGCTGACCGTTTTGCATGATGTGACGTTGTTGGAAGAGGCTGGGTTGGTGCGACCGCATAGGCACACGCATGGACACGTGCATGTGATGGAGTGAGTCGGTTCGCGACCGAGGCAAGTAAGTCCTTTCCAGTAGTCCACCTTGGATGCATTGTTAGACTTTCCCCACAATTTCCGCAATTTCGGGCCCTCGATGCACGTCAGACAAGTAGGCACATGCGAAAACAAAACTTTGTGATAACAGGAGCTGTGTTGCTCCTCTCTACTATCTCCGCACTCGCGGGGCAAGCAACCGGGCCGGGTGCGCCTGTCAGCGTCGTGGTCACGGAAGAGCCAAAGCGCGGGAAAACCATTCCCCCACTCGTGGCCGAAGATGTTGCAGTCAAACAGGGCCGCGAAAAGTTACCGGTCACCTCGCTTGTCTCGCTCAACGGGTCGCCCCTTCAGTTGCTCCTAATGATCGACGACTCGGCGTCGGAGAGTTTCAACACGGAGATTCCAGCCCTCAAGCACTTCTTGAACGCGCTGCCTCCTAATGCGGAGGTGGCAGTGGGCTATATGCGAAATGGAATGACGCAGATAGCGTCAGGTTTCACCCTCGACCACGCTACCGCGGCAAACAGTATTCGTTTGGCTTTGGGTCCCGGCGGTGCCGATGTGAGTCCTTACGACTCTCTGGCCGACGCGCTGAAAAAGTTTCCCGCGACGAATGCACCCAGGCGTGAGATCGTTATGATCAGCAGTGGCATCGAGGGCTTGGGAGGCGGACTTACACCCGAAAATCAGTACGTCAACGCCGGCATTCAAGCAGCCCAAAAGGCGGGAGTGGTTGTCTACGCCATCTACAGTCCCAGTGTCGGCCACGCGGGCCATAGCTTTTGGCGCACCTCTTGGGGACAGAACTTTCTTTCGCAGCTGGCAGATGAGACAGGGGGGGAATGCTACGTGTTAGGCTTCGGATCGCCGGTATCCTTCGAACCCTACTTGAACGCCATTCTGGAAGCGCTGCAAAACCAATACCGCGTGACGTTTGCAGTCCGCTCACAAGGAGCAAAGCCCGAGTTGGTGCCTGTTCACATTAACGTTATCGAAAAGGATGCAAGCCTGGCCGCCCCAGATCGCGTGTTCGTTTCACCAGGCGCCAGTACCCCGCCTTCCTAGTAAAACTCACCGCGGAAACCGCCGGGAAGCTAACAGGCTCAGCGGTTGGCGAGCCACGTCAAACATTTGGGTTCGTTTCGCAAAAAATCACTTCCCGCCGCAAACCCAACCCACGGAAGGAAGCCGGAGTCCCCGACCATTTTCAGTGAACCTTTTCGATTCACAGCTCTCAAAAGAACCCAAAAGAACCCGTATCCCCATCACCCTCAGTTACTTAACCCACGCTTCTCCCGCCTCCCAATTCACCGTGCAACGAACGATAGGGAAACTTCCCCGCTATCCTGTTTTTGTGAGCAACGAGCGCACTTTGCCCGAAGGCGGCTGGGCCGACAAAGACACCCTCGCCAAAGGCCCAAACGGCCGTTACCTCTGCCGCTGGTGCCAACTTGAAGTGCCGGCTGGACGTCATACCTTTTGTTCCGCCTTCTGCGTCGAAGAATGGCGTCTCCGCAGCGACCCAGCCCATCTGCGTGAGCGGGTCTTCGAACGTGATAAAGGCATTTGCGCACTCTGCGGCGCTAATTGCGTCGCCGAATACGCTAACCTCCGTCGACTGCGTGGCGTCGCTCGCTTGAAAGCCGCCGCTGCCTGGGGCTTGAAGGGCCGCAAATCTCTGTGGGATGCCGACCATATCGTTCCCGTGGCCGTGGGTGGCGGCGAATGCGATCTCGGCAACATGCGCACTCTGTGTCTGAAGTGCCACCGGAGGCGCCATGCCGAAGCACATCGATAACCTCAACGGCAGCCTGGAACTCCTTATCCTCGAGACCCTCGACTACTCGCCCCAGCACGGCTTCGGTATCGTTGCCCACGTGCACACTGCCTCAGAAGGTTACTTGCACGTCGAAGAAGGGTCGTTATACCCCGCTCTTCATCGCCTCGAACGTCAGAAACTCGTTGTAGGTACCTGGCAAACCACCGAAAATGGCCGCAAAGCTAAGCTGTACACAATCACCGCTGCCGGCAAAACCCGCCTCGCCGAAGTGCGCCATCATTGGAAGTCCGTAGCCAAGGGCGTCAAACTCGTCCTCCGCTTTCAGCGCGTTTAAGAAAGGTGGTCAAACCTCAATCGCACGCAATCGTACGATCCGCAACGCAAAATAAAACAGCAATCCAACTGGCCCGAACATAAAAGTAAAGAACAGGCAGGGAATCACCAGCCAGTGTGAGATGCCGCGCGCCTGTGCGTCGCGAACCTCCCACGACCCAGTGAAAAGGTCGAAACAAAGAAAGTGAATCCACCCCGCGAGCAATAGCCAGCGATTGGAAAATAGCGCCGCGACGTCAGTCAGCGTGCCAAAGCCGCCTTTCGTTTCGCCCCAATGGCCAACCACCAGTAGTAGATAGGCAACAGCCAGCAACAAAGGCACGATCACGCCAGTGGTCAAATGAGACGCCCAGCGTCGGGGTCCTGCAATCGCCAGAATCAGCCAGCCAAGAAGAGCTATCGAGTTACATATGGAAAACAATTGGTCAGCGCTCATGAATCACCTCCATCGAATAACCATTGCGTTTATACGGGATCAGTGCGCCCATGGTAGCTGCCAGCCAAACTCCCAGAACCGTCAGTGTCAGCGAGGTGGGTTCAACAATCGACTCTCCTCTCAACGCTTGCCAGGTGAGAATCAGAAACAACGCAAAGTAACTCCCCGAAATCGTCCACAAAAATCGCATCGTGCTCTTACGCCGCCACCACACCAGCAACGGAATTATCTGCAGCGCATGCAGTCCCAGGAAGTGTGGGATGCGCAAGTCTCCATGTTGTTTGCTCCAACCAACTCCCGCAATCCCCGGACCTCCGTCAGGCGCTCCCACTGTGTGCGCTCCCACACTTGTTACCTGTTCATGCCTCAGCAAGTTCGCGCGCTGTTCACCCGTCGGCATCGTCATCAATCCACCGGATGCCGAGCCCAATACGCTGATCAACATGCCAAGCCGCAGCGCCCATCCCCACACTGGATCGTGGAATGTTTGTCTAAACAGTGTCACCACAATCCAGACACTCAGCACCCACAGAACACCAATCGAAGTGCCCATGATGGAATAGAGCACCGCGTCTTCCACCGTGCTGACGTTGAAGTGGCTCGTCGTTCCGCGCGCCGCTTGAAAATCGATGATGCCGATTTCTACCAGCAAAATTGCTGCGAGCGCCGGCCCCAGCCAGCGCTTCGTCTTGGCAAAGTCCGGCAAATATTGGAAGAGCCAAGCGATAGAACCAGCGAAGATCGCCGTGGAAATGCCAAATTTTGCCGGCTTCAGCCAGGCGGGCGCGCCGCCAATCGTGCGCGGATCAAACGCCATACCCATCAGAGTAAACAGAAAATCCACCAACATAATGCCTGCCGTTGCCGTCAGCGCCCGGCTTTCCTTCCAAAACAAAGAAATCATCGTCGCTCCTTTCGAATGTTGACTACGACAACATTGTATCTAACCTATGTTGACGCTGTCAACATATTTAGGTCCCCTGCAACGTTTTCCGTCCAATCGGCACTCTTAACCGAAAGAAGTTACCCTATACCTATTAGCAACCACGGTTCAGAGCGTGAAAATTGATGCCGTATTTCGAGCGCGGATTACAGTTCCTCGGCTATTTATACCTGCTTCGAGTGCCTCTCTTGACTTGGGCGCTGCTCATCGCCCTTTGGGCAGGCTCGTTTCCCAGTTCGCCAGCCGAACCAATCTTGCGAGGCATTTTCGATATCGCCTCGCCGCAATCCTCCGTTGTTGCCACGTTGATTCAATTCGCCGCGGTTACGCTGGCGGCCTTGCTCGCGGGAACGAGTATGGGCGTTTCGGCGCGCTTGGTTGTTTGTAATGCGCATCTTCGTTTTCGCGCGGCGCCCGTTGAATTGAGCCCTGGCTTGGAGTTGATTTTCCGATTGGTTCCCTTTGTGTCCTTTGCCGCCGTGGTGGGAAGAGCTTTAATGCGTTCTGAAGCGCCTTGGGCAGGTAAACTGCCGGGCATCGTACTCGGTGCCTGCTTCTGGTATGTAGTCACGATAGCAGCGCGCGATTTTCTAAGCGCGTTGCACTGGCGAATCCTCACAACATTCCAAGCGGGCGGCTGGATGCCCAAAAACGAGCCGGGCTATCTCGACTCGGAACGAGGAACCGTAGAAAGGCGTCATCTGTTTGCTACGTACCAATTTCTGCTAGCCCTGACCGCGTATCTCGTCTATTGCCTCGCCTCCGCTCTCGACCTCGAACTTCTGGGCGGCCAATTTCTTGTTCCAACGCTGAGTCTCGTTTTGATCGTGCTCACGCTCGGGTGCTGGGGATTTTCAGGGATTGCGTTTTTTCTCGACCGCTATCGCGTGCCTCTCCTCTTGCCGCTGGCGGTTTTTGTTTTTTCCGGCAGCTTCTTCCCGCAAAGCGATTACTTTTATCAAGGTCTACCGCGTTCGCTCAAAACTGCCGGCATACTGACCGCTGCTGACATCATTGCCGCTCATGAAAAAGGCCCCGACGCGAACACGCCCATCGTGTTAGTGGCTACCACTGGTGGCGGAATTCAAGCCGCTGCTTGGACCGCGCGCGTGCTCACGGGCCTCAACGAGCAAGTCACCGTTGAAAGCAACGGAGCCAAAACCAGCTTCTCCCACCACGTCCGTCTCATAAGCTCTGTCTCCGGTGGTTCCGTCGGAGCCATGTACTTCACGGCTGCTTACGACAAAGGCGAAGTCGCGAAGGACGCAGATCCGAACATTGTCAGCAGTGCCGACCAGTCAAGTCTCGACGAAGTCACCTGGGGCCTAGCGTATCCGGACCTTTTCTTCGGAATGTTTCCGTGGCTGAAAGGAATTGGCATATCCTCCGGTCAGGTGCGCACCTCCGACGGCGGCTTTATCTTTGCCGACCGGGGCCGCATGCTCGAAGCAAGTTGGCGCAAGCGGCTGCCGCCTGCACAGAGCGACTCCACGCTCACCAACTGGCGGAACGATGCGGCGAACGGAATTCGGCCAGCGGTGATCTTTAACTCGACGCTAGTCGAGACCGGCGATCGTTATCTGCTTTCATCCACCGGCTTTATTGGCCCAACGAGAAATAAGGTTAGGATCGAACAATACCAAGGGCGCTGGGAGTTCTTCAAGCTGTATCCGGACTCAGATCTGCGCGTACGCACAGCGGCGCGGCTATCCGCCACGTTTCCATACGTCACGCCGGCCGCCAGAATGTTACGAAACGATACCGAACGTAGTGAAGACGGCCGCTTCTACCGACCCGAGCCGCATGCAGTGGACGGAGGGTATTACGACAACTACGGCATGGTAAGTCTTCTCGACTGGTTGGATAGCGGCCTACAAGCGATTCCGGCGCGTCCGAAGATTATGATTGTCGAAATTCGCGCTGCCCCAATCGCCAAGCAGGGCCGCCCGCGTTCTTCCTCTTACGGGACTCTGTTTCAACTGACAAACCCGCTGCAAACCATGGACAACGTGCGCGGCACCGGCCAACTTTCGCATAACGCGCTCGACGAAATCCTGATGAACCGCATCTACTCTCCGAAAATCTGCGAAGCCACGTTCGAGTTCGACAATAACGATGCGCGCGGCTGTCCGCGAAATGAGCCTTTGAACTGGCACCTCACACCTGAAGATATTCGAGCCTTGGAGGGTGCCTGGACTAATTCAGATTCCATCAAGGAAAACATGGCGCGCGTCCAAACATTTCTCGCGGGGGGCGCATGTCCACAGTAGAAACCTCCAATGACAAACCGCTCCCGTTCTGGGGTCAATCCTATTGGTGGACTCGGAGTAGCGCACTCGTTGGCGTAGCCGCTCTGATCACCGGCGTAGTCATGACCAATCTCTTGGCCGTGCATATTGGATCGTGCGGTTTACAGCATCAACTCACAAGTCCTACCCTGGCGATTGAAGTGGCCGGCACCTGGGAGGACGTGTTAGCTATAGTCGGGCCGTGTGAGGCGTCGCATTGTGGGCAGAGCAAAGATCAGCTTGGCTGCTACGCCACTGGAGGTTGTAAAACCATTTGCCCCGATAAAGTGGCCGCGCTTGCCTTTGAGCAATATCTAGATTTCGTTTTTATTGTAATTTACTGGCTGTTCTTCTTTTACCTGGGCGTCATAAATTGGAAATTTTGCTATTGGGAGCGGTTTCCAGTCTTTACACAAGTTCTCGGCAAAATCGCCGGCGCAGTGACGGTTTTCGCCGGCTCAGTGGGCGCGCTTTCAGACTGGCGCGAGAACGATCATATTCTTCTGGCACTGAGTGAGTTGCACATGATGGCCGGACCCGTTCCGCTCATACGCGACTTTGCCTACACAAAGTGGAGGTTTGTATTCCTTGCCATCGGCGCCGCGTCCCCGCTGTTCCTCTTCTGGCCGGGCAAGAGCAACAAAGCCGGGCTGAGACAGAGCGCCTTTTCGCGGGTCCTTGCATGGGCTACCGCCGCGCTCGCGCTGAGCACCGCTTGGACCGGAGTTGCCGCGTGTATTTATGGCAACGATCATCGTTTGGAAGTCGCCACAGAGCACTTAACCCTGGTGATTTTGGCCACCATGCTCACGTTAGCGACCGCTCAATATTGGCGGGGAGGGACGCTAGCTGCCCTAAATAGATTCGCAAAACTGCCGATTCTCAGCTTTCTCGCTACTCTTTTTGCGTCTGAAGATGGCTCTCCGCAAAAGTCAGATACTGATCCCAATCGTATTCCGTAAAGTCGCGCCTCGGCGTAAGTCTCCGAATCCGCATACTTATTAATCTTCATTCAGAACGGCCGATTAAGCGAACTTTCCGGAGTGCGATATTGTCTATACAGGTGATATGGATCTCTCAACGCTAGGGTTTGCTATGGGTTCGGCCTGGCTGTCAGGCATAAACCTCTACGCTACTGTCCTCACCTTAGGCTTATTGCAGCGTTTTCATCTTGCCAACCTGCCCGGCGACCTTGGATACTTGGCGCACACTTGGATTTTGATCTTAGCGGGCGGATTATTTACTGTCCAATTTTTTGCCGACAAGATTCCGGCGGTGGATTCCATTTGGGATGTTATCCACACATTCATCCGCATACCCGCCGGAGCGATTCTGGCGGCCGCCGCTTTTGCGCATCTCGATCCAGGCGTTCGCGTGGTGGCGTTCATAGTGGGCGGAGGTATTGCGCTCAGTTCACATAGCGCGAAAACGGCTACTAAGTTGGCCGCGAATGCATCCCCAGAGCCCGTTTCCAACATGGCCTTGGGTTTGGCCGGGGACGCCGTTACGGTGGGTGGCAGTCTGTTGATGGCTTCGCACCCAATCGTGATGGTGGCTGTGGTGGTTATCGCAGTTGTGTTCTCAGTGTTGTTGATTCGCTGGATTTTCCGCATGATGCGCCGGCTTTTCAAACCACAACCGAAAGAATCCCTTGCCTGAGACTATAGAGGTTATGAGCGAGAACGATGCCCAAGCGACAGCGGAACCCACGCGCCGCAATACGATTGCTGAATGGGCCGTCACGATTCTTCTTTTGTTGTTCGGCACTTCTTCTTTGGCGCAGCCGTTTGTGATTCCCACCAGCTCCATGGAAGATAGTTTGCTGATTGGCGATCATCTGATTGTCGACAAGCTGGCTTATGCCCCGGCGGGTTCGTTCAGCAAGTATCTGCTCCCGTACCAGGAACCGAGACACGGCGATGTGATCGTATTCCGCTATCCGGGTGATATCTCAGAGACCTATGTAAAACGCCTGATCGGTCTGCCCGGTGATCGATTGAAGCTGGTCAACGGCGTAGTTTACCGCAACGGCGTGCGCTTGAATGAACCCTACGCTTTCCAGAAGTTTTCTTACAATGCTGAGCGCGACAACTTCCCTTCGGGTCTGCGTACGAATGTCCGCCAAGAGCTAGCGCTACGATTGCAGCGCGAGATGCTTGAGAACAATGTTGTAAATGGCGAAGTGGTAGTACCGCCGGGCAACTATTTCGCTATGGGCGACAACCGCGATAATTCGGAAGACAGCCGCTATTGGGGCTTCGTTCCGCGCGAGAACCTTATTGGTAAACCAGTGCTCGTTTATTGGTCGTTCAAAGCGCCGACGGAAGATTTGTTGGGTGACTCAGCGGGTTCGGTGTTTAACCATTTTCTCGATGTGGGCGAGCACTTTTTTACGCGCACTCGCTGGCGCCGCACGTTTATGCTGGTGCGCGGATTTCCTGACGACCAATTGCCCGATCATCCGCTGCCGCCGAATCCGGGCAATCCCGATCCTTAAATCGCGTTTGCCGGAAAGAGCGATGGAAACCAGCGTTCAATCACAGTTACCGGGAAGCCTAAACGTACCGGCGCTTTGGGGCTGGCCGAGGTCAGTAGCCCCGTCTCCAAAAGTTTCGACAGAACGCTGCGCGCCATGCGCTCCTTGTAACCTGTGATGGATGGGGCCGCGCCGCGTTCGAATTCACCTGCCAGTAATGCTTCGCGCAACAATGTAAAGCTCCCTTTCGGCAAGCGATTCGCGCGAACTTCATCTTCCGTATAGATTTCCATACGGCGCGCCAATTCCGACGGCGCCAGCACAGAGCCCATGAACTCGATCTGATCGAGACAAACATCCAGGAAGAACTGGCAGAAATTGACCAGGCCTTCGGTGGAAAGCCTAGCGGCGCCGCGCTTTTCCGGCTGGTCTGCACCCATAAGAAGCGACTTATAGCGGTCGACATTGCGAGCGAGGCCGCGTGAAACCGACCACAGCGCGCTGCCAATGCCCAGACGTTTTAGAATCGCGTGCGACATAAGCCGAGCGACGCGGCCGTTGACGTCGTAAAACGGGTGTATCCAAACAAAGCGATGATGGGCCGCGGCAATCGCAATCACTTGCCGTACGCGCGACAAACCGTCTGAACGATAAGCGTTCTCGAACTTGGCGAAGAAATCAGGCAGCGTTTCGAATGGCGGCGGCAGATGGCGGCCCACGGCAACCTCGCCGTCGCGAAATTCGCCAGGTGTAATGCGGATGATGCGGTTAGTCGCCTTATCCTCTAACCAAAGCGTGTCTTCCGGCAGCCGCTTACAGAACTCGCTATGCAGCCACATCGTGTAGGCGCGAGACGTGGGTTCGGCTGGTTCGTCGCGTCCTTCGTCAATCGCCTGTTGCACTTCAATGTGCGCGACGGCTTCAACCTGCAGCTTGCGGCGTTCAGGTTCCTTTGCGTAATCCCGCCGCAAGGCTCGATTGATGTCGCGCAGGCGCGTGCTGTGGCCTTCGATGAGATTCGAGTAATAACAATTCATCGAGCGCACCAGTTCACCGACAGCCGAAGTGACAATCGGGCTCATGCGGCCCGCTAAGGAACTGGCTCTGGAAACGAGCTCGAACGCGAGGTCTTCCAGTTCCCTTTGGCCCTCTGGCGGCATCATTGGGTCCATTTGGGCGGGGGTTTTTGTGAGAGCTTCCATTTTTGCCGGTTCCGTTGCCGGGTGAAAGCTTATTATAATCAATGGTTTAGCTGCTGGCAAGACAGCGCAAATTGCCGCTTGGAATGCCGATTAGATTGCCGCTTTCATTGCCGGGTCTAAGTCAATAATAATCAGTAGCTTAGATGGTGTTAGGCCGGTTGATTTTGCCGCATTTAGTCCTAGGTGGTATGTTGTCGCATGCGAGTCAAGACATCTGTCACGCTGCCGAGCACACTCTTGGAAGAAATTGACCGCTCGAGCAGTAACCGATCGGCTTTCTCGAACAAGCAAATTTCTATTTGGCCCAAAACGCCAAGCGTGATCGGGATGCCAAAGACGCGGCCATTCTTGAAAGGAATGCCGAGCGCTTGAACCACGAGGCTGGAGATGTCTTGGAATATGAGAGTCTGCCAGTAAAACGTGATTTGGAATGTGAGGGGAAAAAGGTATCTTTGAACCTATTTTCGAGATCCCTCACTCGGTTTTCAGCGCCCGCCGTCGGGATGCGACAGCAGCCAAATGTTGCCTGTACTCTCCTGGAGCACCATGGCTATCCGCCCTCCGCCCGCCGACCAACCCTCTTCGTATAAAACACTCGCCCGTGAAGATGCAGTGCGGCAAACGCCGGTCCCACCGGTGTGTGAGAATTCGGGTCAATCCGTTGCCCCCATAGACAGAAATGGCCATCCCTGGCGGACGTGAAATAGATTGTCTTCCCATCGGGGGACCAGTTGGCCCAGTCTTGCGCGTGTTCCTCCGCGATCTTGATCCAGGCGCTCTCAGGAATTGGTCTCGGCCCATCCATCGGGGCGATCATAATCCACGCGCGGTTGGGCTGAATCCGGGCCGTAAAGCTGACCCAGCGATTGTCTGGGGAAAAGCGGCCGTACAGCAAATTGTAAGTAGCGTGCTTCAATAATGCAGTTTGCTGACGAGAGGCAATGTCTAGAAGGTTAATTTGGTAGGGATTGCCGCCGAATATCAAGAGCGCCTTCTCATCGCGCGACCACTCGGTAGCTCGAAGGCAATTGTCACACAACTTCTCGGGCACGCCGCCGCGGGTGGAGACATAAACAAATCTCTTGCCGTTCTCAAAACTGGAAAATGCGATTTTGTCACCGGACCGGTTGATCGCGGGATAGCGCTGTACAAAGGATGAGTTAGCCAGATGCGACTCTTGACCGGTTGCCAAGTCCCGCAACCAAATGTTCCCGTGGCCCGACCGAGCGGAAGCAAAGGCGACAAAGCGTCCATTGCTCGAAAGTGCTGCGTAATCGACCCAAGCGGGGCTCTCCTCAGTGATCTGCTCCAGAGCGCCCTTCGACGCTCCACGGTCTAAATCGAACGGCACAGACCAGATGGCAGTTCTATCTTCCATCAGGTTGGTGAACGCAAAGGTGTTCTCCGACCCGCAGGATGGCTCCACTTCGTCATCGGCTCCCGCCGTCAAGCGCCTGAACACGCTGCTGAGCTTTCCGGTTGCGGGCGATATTTCAGTTTCCCAGAGGTTCAGTGTATCTCCGCTCTAAGCGGAGAAGATTACGCTGTGAGTGCCGTTCGACCAACAGCGCGGAGTGGGAATACTCGCGCCAATGTGAGGTGACTCGCGCGCGCGCAGATAGGCATGGATTAGGGCGTTGTACGCGCCGGTTCTTAGCGGAACGCCTCCATCGGGGGCGGCCAGCCACCAGTCAAGAGAGGAAGTGTCATACGCCTTTTGGGAGGTGTATCCAATGAAGACCAGGTGTTTGCCGTCGGGAGACCAAATTGGATGGCGAGCGGCGGTAAAATTCGGTCCCACCCGCTGTGGCTGTCCGCCGGCCGCCGACACCACCCAGACTGTGCCGCTGCCCGGTATCGTCTCGTGCACGTTTTCGTCGCCTATCCAATAGGCGACTTGCGAGCCGTCGGGCGAAAACTCAGGGTAACCGACTTCGCCTCTGGCTTCGGTCAGCCGCTCCACCTCAATCTTCGGCTTGCCGGAAGCGAAATCGCCGCCGACAGTGGCCACGAAAACGTCCGGTTGACCGCTCTCTCCGCCCTCGCAGGTGCTCAGAAAGGCAAGACGCCTGGAGTCCGGCGCCCAGG
>PMSX01000201.1 GCA_003167495.1 Bryobacterales bacterium
GCATTGGCGATGATCGTCAATGAAGGATTGACGGCCCCGCTCGACGCAAAAAATGAGCTATCGACAACGTACAAATTGTCGATGTCGTGAGTCCGGCAATTTGTATCCAGAACCGATTGCTTTGGGTCCGTGCCGAAGCGGCACGTGCCATTTTGATGGCCTACGCCTTCTAATGGAATTCTCTTTTTGAAGTAGGCATGCAAGTGAAACCAATGATCGGCATGCCCGGCCCGCTTCAACGCATCGATCCATTTGCTCTTCAGACGCTCGAAGGATTCGACATTGTNNCTCGGTGGTGAGCCACCACGGCACAGCATGAGTAGTCATGAGATCGAGGACGAAAGCCGGCGTCAGCGGCGGCGCATCCGCTTTCATCATTTCGTGGTGGAAAGAACCCACCGGTTGAATGTTACCCATTGGATAGGGATAGTCTTTGTCACCGAAGTAGAAGTCATTCAGCGTGAATGTTTTCATGTAGGAGGACTTATTCGGTTCTTTCCCAATGGCAAGAATAGCGTCGGCCTGATGGAACATGAAGTGCCGTCCTACCATGTCGGAACTGTTCGCCAAACCCTTAGGGTGCTTGTCATTAGCGCTCAAGAGGAGCAGGGCTGCGGAATTAATTGCCCCGCAGCATACCGCCACAATATGCCCGGCGAAAGTGGTCTTCTTGCCCGAACCATCCAGTTCGGCTTCCACTGATTCGATGGCGGTTCCCGTCGCCTTCGTCAGGAGCCGGGTCACTTTCGCCTGGGTGATCAACGTCACGTTTGGCAGGTGCATAATCTTGCGGATGCAATTGATATCCGAATCCGATTTTGCATGTACCAGGCAGGGATAGCCGTCGCAGGTATCACAACGGATGCACTTACTCTCCACCCGATCCGCTTCGTTCCGTTTCAATCCGAGAGGACAAGGAAACGGCTTAAAGCCCATTCCTTCCAGATCATTCTGAATCTGCTGCATACGAGGCTCGTTCGAGATCGCGGGGAACGGGTATGCGGCGCTTCGGCGCGGTTCTGTCGGATCTAGGCCTTGTTGTCCGTGCACACAGAACAACTCTTCGGCTTTTGTATAGTAGGGCTCGAACGCGTCATACTTCACCGGCCATTCTGGAGATATGCCTCCCTTGTGATGTAAGACGCCAAAATCCTGTTCGCGCAAGCGAAAGAGTGCAGCCCCATAAACCTTGGTGTTGCCGCCCACCCAGTAACCGGTACCCGGATGGAGCGCTTTGCCGTCTTTGTCCGTCCACACATCTTTGGTGTGATAGCGATTGTCCAAAAAGACGGCGGTCGTGTCCCAGTTAGGCGTCTCCTGTGGCAGGAAAGAACCGCGCTCCAAAATGAGAACTCGCTTTCCGGCATTCGCCAGATGATAGGCAAGCGTGCCACCGCCGGCACCTGACCCAATGATCACTACGTCGTACTGGTTAGCGGATGTCATGCTTCCCCCTTGTAGGCAGACGCGCCCTGGTTCGTTGGGCTGGGGTCTCTTCCGAAGCTTAGATCGAGGGCCCAGTCACTCAGCACGCGTGCCTTTGGGCCATTGCCCGGCATCTTGGACAAATGGATCGCCCGCCACATGGCCCATGCCAAAGGTCCGGAAAAATTATGTCCGTATACTCTGGCGACACCGGAGTGTCTGCCGACCAGCGCCAGTTCACCCACCGGAGAGTATTTAAAAGGACGGGCCGGCGAGCCGTGCAAAGAAGTAACAATGTTGTGCGCCACTTGTTTACCTTCCCGACCGGCGTTCTGGACGGTGGGAGCGTAAGTGCCCTTGCCGTGGGGACGGGGAATCTCCGCGCAGTCTCCCATTGCCCATATTCCAGGGTGTTCCGGAACTTGGCAGCATGTATCCACTTTAATGCCTCCGTGCTGTCCCTTTTCACAGGGAAGGGGCTCGATCATGGGGTTTGGTTTGACACCGGCTGCCCAGATCAGCGTGCGAGTGTTTATACGCTCTGATCCGTTTACTTCGACATGACTTTCCGTCGCGGCGGACACCGTTGTCTTCATTCTGATCTGGACGCCATGCTGTTTCAGCTTGGCCGCTGCATACGAAGCAAGAGCCGGGGTGATTTCACTCAGAAGACGGTCTTCCGGGTTGATCAGAAGGGTTTGAACATCACGCGGAGCAATGGTTGGATACTCGTGGATGCGAGTGCGGAACAAGTTAGTTCCTTCGCCGTGCCACTGAACGGTGACGGTTTTTTCGGCCAGGTGGATTGCAATGACGGTACCCTGCACGAAGCAAATGCGCTTTGAGACTTTTTGCAGGCTTCTAAGGATGTGACGCAAGTCAAGTTTGCCGCCCGCAGCTTCGGTCAGCATGGGCGTGAAGAGGAGGAAGTTGTCCTCATCGATAAGGACGATATCGCCGCTAGAAGAGTCCGGAAGCAAGCGAGCCAGTTCGGCCGCGGCCGCTAGCCCGGCAAACCCGGCATCGATAACGAGAGATGTCTTTCCTTTTCCGTCGTTCCGCCGGATCTCGGCCGCATCGCCAAATATAGTCCAGCCCAAATAACCGAGGGCGAGTCCTCCCCCACTATGCGCCAACTTCTTGAGAAGGGCCATCGACTAATAGCTTCCTGCCTGCCGCAACATGCCGCCGTCGATGAAGTATGTCGATCCGGTAACATAACCGGCCTCATCCGAAGCCAGGTACACAGCCAGGCCGGCAATCTCCTCTGGTCTAGCCCACCGATTAAGCGGGATTTCGGCCATTAGAGCTTTTTCTGCTTCAGGCTGCGCCTCGATATCGGCGTCAATCGGTGTGTAGACTGCCCCCGGACCAATATTGTTTACGGTAATCTGGTCTTTTCCCAACTCAAGGGCAATCGTTCTTGTGAGCATGCGCAAACCTCCCTTACTCGCGCAATAAGCCGCGTTGGTGGGCATCGGGAGGTCCTCATGCACGGAAGAAATGTTGATCAACCGACCGCCTTGGCCCTGCTTGATCATTTGTCGGGCCGCAGCCTGGCAGACTAAGAACGGCCCTATCAGATTGACGTTCAGAATCTTTTGTAGTTCTTCCAGCGGATAGTCGATGAAGGGAAACTTCTTTTCAATCCCAGCGTTGTTCACGACGACGTCCAACCTGCCGAAAGCCGTGACGGTGCTGTCTATTAGACGGTGAACCTCATCCAGCTTCGAGATGTCAGCTTCCACCGCGATGACTTTTCCCCCGAAGACCTCGATCTTTTCTTTCGTCTCGTTCGGCGCATCGGGCTTACCGACATAATCGACGACGACCGAGGCGCCTTCTTGAGCGAACCGAATCGCTATCGCCTGCCCTATTCCGGTAGCCGCACCAGTGACAATTACAACTTTCTCTTGTAATTTCATCTCTTTTAGAGGTGTGAGTTAGCCAGCGACCTTTTTGTTTCACGCATTCACGCTTATTCGTGTGCCCGCGATCATCTAAAGGGATCCAAAATCTTGTCAGCTCTCGGTTAATCCGAACGTTCGGGATATGGCGAAGCTCGAAGTTAGAGGGAAATCACACATTGCGAATTATGCTATGGCTATAACGACCCCTTCACGGCCTAGCCCACGGAGAATAATGACGAGAGTGATTAGTAGTTTTGCCAACCCCGGTCTCTCTCTCGGCTCGAGCAGGGAAAGCGACATCTTCTGCAACAAGCGGTGACGGACAGCGGCCATTCTGGCCGATAGATCGCGTTCGATTTCGATGGCTCCCGAAACGGCCAGTGCGTATTTCGAAGCGCTTATGTTCCATCACCCGTGCGTCAAGACCTGTCGGCTACACACACCTGGTTCGGCTAGATCAGCACTGGGCCAGGCTTTTCGGGATCAACGCTGGCACGTTCCCAGGTGGAGTACACCTGGGAACGCCGTAACTCCTTGATACAAAGGACTCGTTCCCACTGTTCTTTACGTTCCCAGTTGATTTCAAAACTTCTGGGACTAGTTTCTCGATTTTGATCTCCAGCAACGAATCTAGATAGCAGAACACTGGGAACGCGCCTTGTTTGCCGCGTTTGAACTGGGAACGGACTGGGAACAATACTGAGAACACCGGGAACCTTTATGAATCAATCCTTCGATAGCGCCATTCCA
>PMSX01000220.1 GCA_003167495.1 Bryobacterales bacterium
TGGAAAACGAACTATGAAAAGAGCGCGCGAGGCTGCAGGGAGGTGTAAGTGGTTGAGAGGATTGGAGAAAGAAATGCGAGGATTTTTCGCGAGTGTTGTGATCGGGATTTTTGGGAGGGTCACGATGTGGGGTGGTGGTTGGACTGTCCCCTCGCATCAGGCACGCGACCCGGGCGGTGCCGTTGGCGGGCGGCCGCTATGTCGTGATCGTTCGCGCAGAGCGCAGTTGGTATGGCCCTCATCGAGTTATTTTCAAGGGAGACAGCAGATTTTACGGGCGTACCAGTAATGGAAAATACGAATTGGACGTCACGGACTTGCGGAATGCATTCCTCTTCGCGAATATCGTGAGCGAAAAGATCGCTGCTTTCAGGTCTGAACGGATCATCGCGCTGGAGAACGGTCGCTCGCTCGTGCCACTGGCCCAGGGTCCGAAGCTGGCTATTCATTGTATGGCCCTCGACTCCTTTGGAGCCAAGCCGCAATATGACGTTTTGTCCCTCCGCGGGATTCAACCCATGTATGCGGCACGCTTGGGAGGTTGGGTAGATCGCATAAACCTCGAAGGGCAGATTTTTATTGCAACTGGTGAACCCCCAAGCGCATATACGCAAATCTTCAGGAACGGTGTGATAGAAGCAGTTCGCGTAGGCGTTCTAAGCAGTTCCCAGCGCCCGGGTTTCATACCCAGCCTTGCATACGGGGAAGCTGTGGTCACATATCTTCCGCAATGTTTCGAGATCATAAAGAAATTAGGATGCAGTGCGCCGGTTCTAGTCGGGATTTCACTGATTGGTGTACGGAATATGAAGTTAGAGGTCGATCTGGAAGTTGCCCTTAGGATGGGAGGGGCCAGCGCGATTGATCGGGACGTGATCATGCTGCCTGAGATCGTCGTTGAAAATCTTTCTACGCCGGCTGACTCGCTCCTGAAGCCGACGCTTGACCTAGTTTGGAATGCCTGCGGATTTCGATCGTCACCATATTTTGATGCTGCGGGAAGCTGGAGGGGCAGGTCGGCTTACTAACTGCTGACAGCCCGTGAAAGCCGGTCTGAGCTTGCCTACGAAATCGCCCAGGCACCTACGCGCAGCGTGAGTTAGGAAGAATTAAATTCAGCCGGGCAAGCGGAAAATTGCAGACAGGGGCACCGATTTGGCGTTCCACTGCAAAACCGATTTGTTCTTCAAAAACGCCGTGCGCACCTTTTTGCCGCAGTAGACTTTCACTTCTTGCTGCTTGGGATCGACGAGCCAGGCTTCAATCCCATGTGTCGTGTAGATGTCGATCTTGATTGCAAGGCGGGTTTGCGATTACTCGGTGAAAGTACCTCGACTGCGAGAAGGACCTGTGAGCCGTCTGGATAGACATCCGCCAGCCGGGCGCGTTTCCATTCCGCTAGCTCGATGACAAAGACATCGGGGCTGGGCATGCTGTTGACGTCCGGGAACTGCAGATTCATGCGTTTGCTAACTCTGTATTTCTTCCCGGCCGCTTTGGTGAGTAAGTGGTACAGGTTATCAGCCACGTCGAAATGGAGCGCTTTGGGCTTAGGCGACGTGATTATTCTTCCGTTGATCAATTCGTCGCGAAAACCTTCAGGCGACTCGAAGGTGAGATATTGTTCAATCGTGATGGGAGGAACAGGCAGTGCGGATGCCATCGGGAAACAGCCTCCGGTTGGTAGCGCGTCAGTTGAAATTCATTCCACACATACCGCTCTGGCATGGACCTGAGCCGCACATACCTGCGCCGCAATCAGGCTGAGCCTGCGCGCCGGCCGTTTTAGCGTGCGCGGCAAAGGTGGAGTATTGTGTAGTCAAATGTTCCTGGCCGCAGGAAGGACAGCGGACCTCGTTGGCTTCCGTGGTGCGGCGCAAAAGTTTTTCGAATTTGGTTCCGCAAACGTCGCAAGAGTACTCGAAAATCGGCATGCTTTTAGGGTAGCAGCCTTTTAGTTCTTTGGCGCGTCGTCGGCGGGCTTCAATGGCGGATGTGCGCTGTACTGGCTCTGGGGCGGGGCGAGTTTGATTGCTACGGTTTGCGCTTCGCCGGCGACGTCCACCTTGTCGCCCCAAGTCTGATAGGTCTTCTTGTTCACCTGGAGTTGCACGCTACCTTCCGGCACGGGCGGGAAGTGGGCGATGCCTTCCTGATTGGTGTGTACTTCCCAATGAATTTTCTTTTTTATCTTGATTTTGGAGAATTGGCGAGTACCGAGAAAGTCGAGAATGACCTCGGCGTTTTCGACCGGCTTGTCGAATTGGTTTGTAACGATGATCTTAATGACGGTCGTGGGGGCTTCGGAGGCAAGCAGGGTGAAGCAGGTAAAAAGAAAAATGGTGAGAAGCAAGAGACGGGACTTCATGAGGAAATTATCTCGCAAGTGAAGCGAAGGATCCTGTCTTCGCTACCGATGCTCCATCCCCTTCAACTTCTCCAACACCGCTCGCCCTTCCTCCTTCTTGCCCTCCGCCATCAGCGTCTGGCCGAGGAAATAAGTGGCCACGTAATTGTTGGGGTCGAGCGTCAGCGCATGCCGCAAAATGCCTTCTGCATTGCCATAATTCGCCGTTTTGAAATAACATTTGCCCAACACAATATAGGGTCCGCTAAAATCGGCATTCAACCAGATGGCACGCTCCAAATTGGGAATGGCGACCGGCCACTTTCCCTGCCGGGCCAAAATCTCGCCAAGCCGGTACCATGCCATGGAAAAATTCGGATTGATCTCAATCTCTTTGCCCATTTCGGCGATCCCATCATCGAGCGATCCATGAAACACTGCAATTTCGCCCAGCATGAAATGAGCGCCGGGGAGCTTAGGGTCGAGAGCCAACGCCTTTTGCGCCTGGGCCAGCGCGTCATCTCTGTATTCCCGTTTGAGCATCAGTTCGGCGGTTAGAAGATGAGCGGCGGCTGAGTTGGTGGGGACAGCGAAGAGGCGCGCGAAAGCGATTTCGGCTTTATCGGCATCACGAGTCTGCAGGTAGGCATTGCCCAGCATGTAGTTCACCTCGACGTTGGGCGCGGTCTTCTCAAGCCAGGGAATCGCTTTGGCCGGCTGGAGCAAAGAAAAATAACTCTGGCCGATGTACAACGTGCTTTCGACGTAGGCGGGAGAATGAGGATCTTCGTTTTGGACGGCTTTTTCTAGCGCGGCGATGGCTTCCGGATACTTCTTTTGTGCGTAAAAATCGGCGCCTTGCTTGTGTAATTCGGTTAGTTCGTCCGCCGAACAGGGCGCAAAACAGAATAATGGCAAAGATAGGAAAATCAATGCCGGCAATCTGGAATTCAAGCGGGGCGCACCTCTTTTCCGGATTGTCCCATGCTACCGCCGGCCCAAAAAAGGTGCCGCGAGAGCGAACCCTCGCGGCAGTCTTCACTTTCGGCGAATCCAATCCCGCGTCTAACGATCGCGGTGTTCGTCCCGATGTTCTTCACGACGCTGCGGAACATAGCCATGGGTTTCCACGCGCGCCGGCCTGTACGGTACGGGTCGGTTAAAGCGCGCGCGGTCGGCCCAGCCGTGATTCCAGACACCGCCGCCAATCAGAATCGAATGTTCGCGCCAGCCGAAGCCCACGCCCGGACCCCAGCCCCAAGGTGAGAAGAATCCGCCGATGGAGATGGCAGGGCCGAAGCTAAAGCCCACAAAGAAGCCGGGCCGCGGTGCTACGAAGAAAATACTGGGACTGTAATAAGGAACGTAATAAGCGGGTCCGAGCGGCTGAATCTCAATCAAGCCAGGCCCTTCGACGACCACCCGCTCATAATGTGAGAATTGCGGATCGCGGAAATAGCCGTACTGGTTTGCCCGTGCCCGCAAACGTTGAATGGCATCCATAACATCGGGGCGCTGCGCGAGCACGGCATCACCGAGTTGTTCAGTCCACTGCATATATTGCGCCATCTGGCTCAATACTTGCGGGAAGGGCAGTAACGCAAGCACGCTCACGTCCCAAGGAAGATTATCTTGGCGGATGGCTGCTGCTAAAGCTTCGCCGTGGAGATAGGCATGTTGATTGGCCCAGCCGGCTGCTTCCGGAATTTGCTGATAAACCGTGGCTGCCGTCAAGACATGCGCCAACAGATCGTCCGGATAGAGAGCAATTGAGGCGACCATCTGCTCCAATTGCTGTGGCGGGAAGGCCGGGGGCTGACCGGGGCCGACCGGTGGATACTGTTGTGATTGCGCCGGCGGGTACTGCTGCTGGGGGTACTGTTGCGGATATTGCTGTCCCTGCGGCGGCGGATACTGGCCCGGCGGCGGATATTGTCCTTGTGGCGGGTACTGTCCTTGTGGCGGCTGCCCTTGCGGATATTGCGGATCTTGCGGGTATGGCTGTTGCGCCGGAGAACCCTGAGGCGGCTGACCCTGCGGGTACTGAGGGTCCTGTGGCGGATATTGCTGCTGGCCGAAACTAACCATAGCCAGCGTCGCGCCTAAGGTAAGCGCTAGAAATGCTGTGCTTTTATTCATTTTTTATTCAAACTCCTCCTGTCAGTTGGTTGGACGAACCTGAAAGCTTAAAGGATACTGTCCATGCACGGCGAAGGAAAATTAAACTCTCTTAGGGGAACATCCCCTGGGTGTACGAGGTCGTCTACGCCAATCTGCGATCCGTTGAAAAACGCTCTCCCGGTGGGCGTCGAAAAAAGGGGACACGCCTGGTCTACCAGTGAGTGCTCCGAGAAAACCGGAGTATCCCCCTTTTTCGCGCGAAACATGGGAAGTCACATGGTTATTGGCGCTTATTGGTGTCTGACCCCTTTTTCGCCCTCGCCGTAACCGCCTCCACGTTTCCCGGCGGCTACCCGTCTTAAACTTGAGGGTATGTTGCGGTCGTTGTGTGTCTGGAGGACTTCTCCTAGGGTTTGGCGGCGTGTTTCCGCACGATTTGCGCTCTTTTTGCTCGGTTCCGCTGTACTCCAATCTACGACGACTGCCGACGAATTGATCAGACGTGTCGAAACACGTTATAACGCTGCAAAGACGCTGACTGTGGAGTTTGTGGAAAACTACAATATGCAGGGACATCCCCGGCCACCTGAGGAAGGCACGCTGACGCTCCGCAAAGAGCGGAAGATGCGCTGGGATTATGTCCGACCGGCAGGTAAGTTATTCATTTCAGATGGCAAAACGGTTTTTCTCTATTCCGCGAATGAGAACCGTGTGGAAAAAATGCCACTCAAGAATACAGAGGATATGCGTGCACCGTTGGCCTTCCTGCTTGGGCGTCTTGACATGAAAAAGGACTTTCGCGATTTTTCGACGCATCCGGCCGACGGCGGCGCCTCCTGGCTTTTCGCCCGATCCAAAAGCGCTAGCAGCTCGTACGACAACATTGAGATGCTTATTGCCGAAGATGGCTCCGTTAAAGAACTCAAAGTCGCCGGGCGCGATCAATCGCAGCTGGCCTTCTCTTTCAAAGCCGAACGCTTGAATCCACCGGTGAATGATAACCTCTTTCATTTCAACATTCCAGCCGGGGCGGATGTGGTGGATTCCGTAACCTGGAACGGACAGGAGAAATAGCGAACCGTGGCTGAATTCCTACTCCGTTATGCCGACCCGCGCGGCCAAATGCATGAATCGGTCACCGAAGCAGCCAGCGAACGGGACGCGCGTGAACGCATGGCGCAGCAGGGCTACTTAGTCTACTCGGTTCGAGCCAAGGATTTAGGTACTCGGTTGGGCGCCGATGCCGGCCGTAAACAGAGCGTCAATCTCGAAAAGTTTCTAATCTTCAATCAGCAGTTCGTCACGCTGGTGCGCGCGGGCCTGCCCATTCTGAAATGTCTGGATTTGCTAGCCGACCGCCTCACGGATGAAAAACTAGGCCGCCACATTAAAGCGGTACGCGACGAAGTCAAAACCGGCACCATTTTGTCGGATGCGTTCGGCGGCCAAAACGTATTTCCCGCCATTTACGTCACATCTGTGTTGGCTGGTGAAAAGAGCGGTTCACTGATAGAAGTTCTGGACCGTTATATCTCCTATCAACGCCTGACCTTGGCGGTCAAAAAGAAGTTATTGTCTTCGCTGGCCTATCCGGCGGTACTCATTGTTTTGGTGATTGTGCTTATGGTCTTCCTGGTCACCTATGTGGTGCCGAATTTCGCGGCGCTGTACAACAGCATGGGTGCGCAGCTGCCCATGGCGACAACCGTCTTGATAGCTATTGGCACTACCGCGCGCTCGTACGTTTTACTGGGCTTTGCTCTGTTGCTGTGCGCGGGCGCCGGCATCTATTTCTGGGCTCGCCGTGACGAATCGCAGGAAACTATAGACCGCGGCATCATGCGCATTCCTATCCTGGGCGATATCTGGACGAAATATCAGGTGGCCCAGTTAGCGCGTGTTCTGAGCACGCTGCTCGTCGGCGGTATTCCGCTGGTGCAGGCGCTTGACACCACTGGCCGGTCGTTAGGTACGAAATTGCTAAAGAAGGTGCTCGATAAAACGTCTGTCTTAGTGCGCGAAGGAAAAACGCTATCCTCTTCTATGTCGAACATGGGAATCATGCCGGTGCTGGCCATCGACATGATGGAAGTGGGCGAATCCACCGGCGCGCTGCCGCAGATGTTATCGAGCGTAGCGGAATTTTATGAGGAGGATGTGGCTACGCGCATGACGACGCTGCTCTCGCTGATAGAGCCCGCCATCATGATTTTCATGGGTATTTTCGTCGCCTTCGTTCTAGTGGCGTTGTATCTACCTATCTTTTCTCTCGCGGACACAATTCGATAATGGCTACCGAACTCATCAACCGTCCCAAAGACCCAGCTAGCGAAAGCGCGCAGGCGAGGTCCATTGCGCAGCGCTATTGCTGTGAATTCGTCGACCTCAAGACCACTAAGATCGATCACGAGCTCTTCCGCACTGTTCCGGTCGATTTGATGTTCCGCTATCATTTTGTGCCGATCCGGGCGGCGAACGGCACGCTCGAAATAGCCTTGGCCGATCCCAAGCAGATCGTCTTGATCGATGAACTATCGGTGCTGCTGGCTAAGAAACTCAAGGTCAAGGTTGCCACCTATTCGCAGATTTCCGATCTGCTGAAGAAGACCGAGCAATCGCAGCGCGTCCTCGAAGAAGTAACCGAGGGCTTCACGCTCGATGTGGTGGGCGACGACGAGCACTCGGACGAAAATCTATCCATCGACCGCTTGACCTCCGACCAGGCCGACATCGCGCCGGTCATCAAACTGGTGGACACTACCATATTTAACGCCCTCGAACGGCGGGCGAGCGATATCCATATCGAAACGCGCGACCAGCAACTGGCAATCAAATACCGCATTGACGGCGTTCTGCAATACGCCATGACGCCCATCGCCAAAGAGTGGTATTCGGCCGTTATTTCGCGCATCAAGGTCATGAGCGAACTGGATATTGCCGAACGGCGCGTACCGCAGGATGGCCGTTTTCGTGTGCGCTACAAGGGCCGCCTGATCGATTTTCGCGTCTCGATCATGCCTACCATCCACGGCGAAGATGCTGTTTTACGTGTTCTGGATAAAGAATCGATGAGCGAAAAGTTTTCCAAGCTTTCGCTCGATGTGGTGGGCTTTGGCGAGCATGATCTGGTTAAGTTCCGCCGCTACATTAAAGAACCCTACGGCATGGTGCTGGTGACAGGTCCTACCGGATCGGGCAAAACGACCACGCTCTATGCCGCGTTGAGCGAAATCAAGAACGACGAAGACAAAATCATCACTATTGAAGACCCGGTTGAATATCAGATTAAGGGCATCACGCAGATTCCGGTGAACGAAAAGAAAGGATTAACCTTCGCGCGCGGCCTGCGCTCGATCTTGCGGCATGATCCCGACAAAATCCTGGTCGGAGAAATCCGCGACCAGGAAACGGCCCAGATCGCGATCAATGCCGCCCTCACCGGACACCTGGTCTTCACTACCGTTCACGCCAACAACGTGCTGGATGTTTTAGGACGTTTTCTCAACATGGGCGTGGAGCCGTATAATTTCGTCTCTTCGCTGAACTGCATTCTGGCGCAGCGGCTGGTTCGAATCATCTGCGCGCATTGCCGCAAACAAGTTAGCTACGAGGACGAGTATCTGGTTGAAAGCGGACTCGATCCCGCCCAGTGGCGCACGTTCGCCTTTTGGGAAGGCACGGGCTGTATGGAATGTTCCGGCACCGGGTTCCGTGGGCGCACCGCCATTCACGAGTTGATCGATTTGACGGAAAAGATTCGCGAGCAGATTCTCGAACGGCGCCCGGTTTCAGAGATCAAACGCACCGCGCGGGCGGACGGGATGACATTCCTTCGCCAGTCGGCGCTCGACCGCGTCAAGCAGGGCATCACCACCTTGCGCGAGGCGAATAAAGTGACATTCATCGAATAATTGGGCCGCTAAACATAGAAAAAAGATCGGGAAAAAAGATCGCAGCAAAAAAAACAATGCCCAACTGGTTATCTGATCCGCCTCCGGATCATGTCTTCGAAATATCGGAATTCGGCTTGGCCGGCGTTTCTCCTCGCCAGCCGGAGTTGATCAATCGCGAACACTTCAAAGATCGCGGTTTGACCGCTTCACCAAGTTTGCCCAATTTGATCCGGCCGCAGCTTTATCGCGATGCGCTGCCTAAAGTGAGGTCCGAGGTTGGCGCGCGGCGTATGACCACAGCGCTCGTGATTCCCGATTACGCAGTCCGCATGGCAATTCTCGACTTTGAGGAATTTCCTGCGCGCGAAGAAGAGCGCCTGTCTTTGCTGCGGTTCCGTTTGCGCAAAACCGTCCCCTTTCATATCGAAGAAGCTCGTCTTGCCTATGCCATTCAGGATTCGCGGGCTGGGGAGGTGGAGATTTTGGCGGTGGCCATCGCCAACCCGATTTTGCATGAATACGAATCCATTTTTGTAGAAGGGGGACTCCGGGTGGGCTTAGTTGTCCCTTCATTGATCGCCGCGTTGCCGTTTTGCGAAATGGATTCCGGAGGCATTACGCTGCTCGCCAAATGCGCCGGGTCCACTCTTTCGATTGGACTCATCGAGCAAGGCTACTTGCGGCTTGTCCGCTGTATTGATATGACCACCGAAGATCACTTCGGCGAATTCAGTCCCGGCCGGGCCGCATTCCCGGTGCTGCAGCAAACCCTCGCTTTCGCCGAAGATCAATTGGAGCAAAAAGTGAATCGCGCGGTGCTATGCGGCTTCGGTACAGACACGGGCGAGGTCGGTGAACAGATGGAAAACGAGTTTGGCATTCCTTATACGCTGGTCAACTCGCGCTTTGGGCCGGCGCTGGCGGAAAATGCCGGGCTACTCGGCCTATTGGAGCAATTCGCCGCATGACCAGAGTTCCCATCGCCATTAATCTGGCATCAGATCCGTTCCGGCGGGAACGCGCTGATAAAGCCATCTTTACGCTGATTTGTGGCGCATTGGTCTGTTCCCTGGTCGTTCTCGTCGCCTCAATTTTCCACGCCCGTGAGGAGGCTTCCGATCTGCGCCGCCAAATTGGCCGCCAGGAGACGCAATTGACCGGGCTGCGGCATCAGCAAAGCGAGTATTCGGCGGTTCTTGCCAGACCAGAGAACGTAGGCACGTTCGCCTACAGCGTTTTCATGAATCAGATCATCGCCCGGCGTGCCGTGAGTTGGACTCGCGTGTTCCAAGACCTTGGCACCGTTATGCCCGCCAATGTGCAATTGCTCGCCATCCACTTACCGCTGGTGGATTCCGAAGATGAAAGCGTCGCCAGCCGCGTGGAACTGGACATGATGGTGGGCACAACTCAGCCCGAAGCTGTCATTGGTCTGTTGAAGAATTTACAGAAATCGGCGCTTTTCGGCGCGGCTTCGTTGGTTACTGTCAACCCGCCGGCGCAAAACGATCCTCTCTACAAATACCGCGTGACGGTGCCTTATGACCAGAAACTCTGAAACTACCGAACTTGTCGGAGTTGTAGGAGGCGCGGCGCGCCGCAAACTCTCGCCTGCTCAATTGCGCCTCCGCCTTGCCGCGGCTGTCCTAGCGCTGCTCAATGCCGGCGCGCTTTATTTCTACCTTTCGCCTCCCGGCGGTACCCGCCAAGATTTGGAACTGGAAAGTGCTCAAGTGCGCACGGAAATCCGGGCGGCGCAGGCGCAGGCCCGCAAATCGCAGGGTCTGGCAGCGCATGTGCAAACCGCCAGCGACCAGGCTGCGGCCTTCGCCAATAGATACTTTCTGCCTAAGCGCACGGCTTATGGGGTCGTATTTGAAGAAATCCAGCGCATGGCCAAGGCGTCCGGTATTCAGGAGCGCGATGCCGTCTTGGCCGAGGAACCGATTGAAGGCACGGCCGATTTGACTTTGCTCAATATCACCGCCAACTACGAAGGCGCCAACGCAAACTTGACGAAATTCCTGTATGAAGCGGACCGCTCGCCCATGCTGCTGATTCTCGATTCGCTGCAAGCCTCGCCGCAGCAGAAGAACAATCAGATCAATACAACGATCCGTTTTCAGGCCATTGTCCGCGAGCCAGCCGTGCCCAGCCCGGTTGCCGAGGCAGGAGGCGCACAACAATGAGCCAAGGAACTAAGCTCTTCGGTTTTGTAATTCCGATTCCACAAAAGTTCCTCGTCGGCGGTCTTTTTGGGATTGTCGCCGGCTTGGCTATCTACAACTTCATGGGGAGCGGCGATGAGACGCATGCCAATCCGCGGGCTAGCGTCAGAGCGTCCTCGAGTCAGGGGCAAATCCCCAGCCAAATCGTAGCCCGCCGCGATTCTGCCAACAAAGGCAAACAAGGAGCCTTGCGTTTGAAGCCGGTTGATCCGGCGAGTGTGATCGATCCGACTTTGAAACTTGCGTTGCTTGATCGTGTCCGTGCCGTCCAATTCATTGACGGCGGGCGCAATCTCTTTGAAAGCGGCCCTGATCTGACCCAACAAGCCAAGCTTCCGGCCATACCGGCGGTGGCGGCGATGGTTCCTAAGAATGATTATTTTGATGGACCCAACAAGCCGGCTCCCAAGCCGCCGCCTCCACCGCTCCGTATTCCGCTCCGCTACTACGGCTTCGTGCGGCCGAGTCTGCGCAGCGATGGCAATCGCGGCTATTTCATGGATGGCGAAAATATCCTCATGGCCACCGAAGGAGACGTGCTCGAATCTCGTTTCCTGGTGGTAGCCCTTTCGCCGAATACCGCGCACCTCGAAGACATACAGGCGAAGCAGGGGCAGGATCTGCAACTCATACCAGAGGCGGTGGTCACGCAATGAAAACGAACAGACGGCGCGCCCGGCAACGGGGTTCGGCTCTCCTCATCGTTCTTGTTTTCGCGGCCATGCTCGCCATTATGCTGTATCGGGAGTTGCCTGTCGTCGCCTTCGAAGGGGAACGCCGAAAAGAAGAGGTGCTGATCGAGCGCGGCAACCAGTACGCGCGCGCCGCCAAGCTCTACGTCCGCAAGTTTCAAACCTTTCCGCCTTCGATTGATGCGCTGGAAAATACCAACCGCATGCGCTTTCTCCGAAAACGTTATGTCGATCCGTATAGCGGAAAAGACGATTGGCGCTTTCTGCATGCGGGTCCTGGGGGTGTGATTACCGATTCGAAGGTGAAGCAGACCGGGTCTGGTCTGAATGGTGCGGCGGGTTCGAGCACGCCCACGGGTGCGCCGGCGGCCGTCAGCAACGTGTTCAACAATTCGTTTGACGGATCGAATCCTAACGGCCAACCAGCTGCGGCGGGTAATGGCTTTCCGCAGCGCCCTCCGGCTATGGCGGCCAACGGTGGCGTCGCGACCGCCGACAACAGTGACCCGAATGCCGGTGTATCCTCGGCGGGCCAACAACAAACTGATCCGTCTAATCCCACAGCCAGCGCCGGACCTCCGGTCGGAGTTCCTGGCCGGTTCACAGGCACAAATCTTACTACTTCCTATCAGCAAGGGCAGTTTGGCGGCAGCTCTCCACCAGTCGCTGGCGGTTCAGACTCGCAAAGCACGTTTCAGTCTCTTCTCAATACTCAAAATCCCGCGCCGACAGTACAAAACGGAGGCACGAATAACAGTGCCCCCGGTGGTGCAGGCACTAGCACTAATGCCAGCAGCCCTAGCGCTTTCGGATCGAGCTCCCCAACGAGCGGTACAGGCACTCAGATGGGCAGCATGGGCGCGGGCGGGGGGGGCGGTCTTGGTATCGCCGGCGTCGCCAGCAAATCTGCGGGACGGACCATCAAAATCATCAACGACCAAACGGATCGTTCGCTTTGGGAGTTTGTTTATGATATGCAGAAGGAAGCTCAGGCGAACGCTCCAGGCCTAGGAAATCCTGCAAACGGCGGAGCGGCTAACACAAACGGTGCCGCGAATGGTACCAATGGCAACGGCACGAATGGATCGACTTCCGGTCAATCGAGCTTTTTCAATTCAAATGGCAGTGGCAACACTCAGACGAATCCGCCCCCGAGCCAGCCACCGGCTCAGTCCCAGAACTAATGGTACTATCGTTACCAGTACTTATACAGCTTGTAAAAACGACCGAGTAAGGTTTACATAGTATTATATAGTTCCTGGCTGGTGTTGCTTGTAGGTGACGGAGGAACCTATAAGCAGCCAGCTTTTTGGTTCTCTAAACCGCCTACCCCACGCATTTTGCGTCAGGCTGATGCTCGTTGAGTCGCCTCGAACAGTTAGACGTTTGGCGAGCTCGCGCATAACGGGCGCAGGAGTCACGCGCGCCGTCTGAAGCTACCCCGGGGTTCAAAACAAAGTAACAAAAGCATGATATCTTCTAAGGAACTTGCGCAAGCGCCGCTAAAGGTCCAGGAACTTCTTTGCTGTTTGGCGGCGCATAGCCGCACCCTTCGCGCTTGCAAGGCAAGCTCAAGAAGGAGGAAAGGGCGGGAAGCGTGGCCGACAGGCGACGGAGGAATGCCGCAGATCGTATGGCTCAAAAGAAAGCGCCGATCGAACGCCGCAAGCGCAATGCGAAGAAGATCCGCGTTGGGCGCAACGGGGGCGTACCTGCGGAAGCGTCAAGCGCGCAACTGCGAGTTCCCTTCCCCGTTGTCGCCATTGGCGCGTCTGCCGGCGGTCTGGCTGCGTACAAGTCTTTGCTGGAGGCGCTGCCTGCCAAATCCGGCATGGCGTTCGTTCTCATCCAACATTTGGAGCCGAAGCATGAAAGTGCGCTGACGGCGCTTTTGTCAAAGGCGACGAGCATGCCCGTGATCGAGGTGGCGGACGGAACCGCCGTGGAGCCGGACCACGTCTATGTGATTCCCCCTAACAAGAATCTGACAATCCGTGAGGGAATCCTGCGTCTGGCGCCGCGATCGGACATCCGCGGATTGCAGCGTCCGATTGACGAATTCCTGGTCGCGCTGGCGGAAGAGCAGGGCAATGCCGCGGTTGGTGTGGTTCTTTCCGGCACTGGTTCCGACGGCACGTACGGACTGAAAGCGGTCAAGGCCGGCGGCGGCATGACATTTGCGCAAGAGCCGAAGACGGCGCAATGGCCCGGCATGCCTAGTAGCGCCATCTCTGCCGGCTCGGTCGATTTCATTTTGTCGCCCAAGCTGATCGCGTCGGAACTGGCGCGGATCGGCAGACATCCCTACCTTGCGGAGGCGCGTGATGTGCCGGAGGGGGGCGATCTCGACAAGGTCTGCCTCATTCTTCGATCGTCCACTGGGATCGATTTCCGCCTTTATAAGCAGGCGACGGCGCGGCGGCGCATCGCGCGCAGAATGGCCTTGCAGAAGATCGCCACGTTAGGTAAGTATGCGCAAATCTTGAAACAGAACTCGCAAGAAGCGCAAGCGCTGGCCGATGACATTTTCATTCATGTCACTAGCTTCTTCCGCGACCCCGAGTCTTTTGAGGCTTTGCGAAAACAAGTTCTGACGAAGTTTCGCACGAGGCGGCCGGAGGGAGATCCGCTGCGCATTTGGATCGCGGGCTGCTCGACCGGAGAGGAAGTTTATTCGATCGCGATGCTGCTCTCCGAGGAACTGGGCGAACGCGCGAGTCGAATGAAAATCCAGATCTTCGGGACCGACATCCAGGAGCGCGCGGTGGAGCATGCTCGATCAGGCGTTTACACGGCCGCCGCTGTTGCCGGAGTATCGCAGGCCCGTCTGAAGCGGTTTTTCGTAGAAGCAGATCACGGCCATCAGATACAGAAGTTCGTACGCGATCTCTGCGTTTTCGCGCGCCATGATTTGGCCAAAGATCCGCCCTTTTCCAAACTGGATCTGGTCAGTTGCCGGAACGTGCTCATCTATATGGGCTCGGCGCTGCAGAAAAGACTGTTGTCGGTTTTCCAGTATGCACTCAAGCCGGGAGGCTTTCTTTTCCTGGGCAACTCGGAGTCGGCCGGCGAATACTCGGATGCTTTTTCAGTCGACGACCGGAAGCACCGCATATACTTGCGAAAGCCCTCCGTAACGGTGGCGCATCGGTTCAATGCCCTGGAAAACTTTCTGCAATCTCCGGTTGAGCCGCCGCGAGGTTCACAGCCCGGCGCGGCTGTCGATTTCAGCAGAGAAGCGGAAAGAGTGCTGTTAGAGCACTACACGCCGGCTGCCCTCATTGTCGATTCCGATCTCCACATTGTGCATTTTCAAGGCGACACCAGCCCGTATCTGGCGCCCGCCACGGGCCAACCAAGTTTTCATTTGCTGAAAATGGTGCGGCCCGAGCTAATCGTGGATTTGCGGGCCGCCATTCACAAAGCGAAGAGAGAGCATGTTGCCGTCCAGCGAGACGGCGTGACTTTCGAACACGAAGGAAAACCCGCAGCAGTGCGGCTGGAAGTCCGCCTGCTTAAGGCGCCCAACGGTAAGAAGGCCGATCTACTGGTGGTTTTTCAAAAGACAGAAGTGTTAAGGAGCGACGCCTTATCGCAGGAAAGCGGATCTGCCGGACTGAAGAAACCTGCCGCCGATAGGGCGGGCTGGCTTGAGCGGGAACTTGAAAATGCTCGCGAGCATCTGCGCACGCTGATTTCGGACCACGAAACGGCACAAGAGGAGATGAAGGCGGCCAATGAGGAAATCCTTTCCAGTAACGAGGAATTGCAGAGTACCAATGAGGAACTAGAGACCGCCAAGGAAGAATTGCAATCGTCCAATGAAGAACTGACGACGCTCAACGACGAGCTGCAGCACCGCAACCAGGAGTTGAACATTTTGATGGACGATCTGAACAATCTGCTGGTGGGCGTCGATATTCCTGTGTTGGTGTTGGACGGCGAACTGCGCGTCCGCCGATTTACTCCGGTTGCCGGCGCGTTGCTTAATCTGATTCCGGGAGATGTGGGCCGGCATTTTGCCGATATCGCGTCCGCGCTGGCCGTGGTCGATTGGCAGGGTCTGTTTTCCGAAGTCAGACGCAATGGGCGGCTCATCGAGCGCGAAGCGGCCGACAAAAATGGCCACCGGTATTCTCTGCGCATCCGTCCTTATACGACTCGCGGCAACAATATCGACGGTTTCCTGGTGGTGCTGTTTGACATTGACGCGAGCAAGCGTGCGCTTGAGCAAGCACAGGAGTCACGCGACTTGGCTCTGAAGGCGGAAGAACTCAACGATTCGATTCTGAACTCCTTGACGGCTAATGTGGCCGTCCTAACTTTAGATGGGACCATTGCGGCGACAAACGATGCGTGGAAGCGTTTCGCGAGAGAGAACGGCAATCCTCCCATGACAACGGTTGGCTCGAGCTTAACCTACCTGGAGATCTGCAGGCGTGCGGCATCCGCGGGAGATGGTGATGCGCAAGTCGCTCTGCAGGGCATTCAGGAGGTTCTCGAAGGACGCCGCGCTTCCTTCCACTTTGAATACCCCTGCCATTCGGAGCGTGAGCAGCGCTGGTTTCTTATGAACGTGGCGACGCTCAAATCCACAAACGGCGGCGCAGTGATTACACAGACTAACATTACGGATCGGAAACTCGCCGAGATAGCCGCCAACACCAGCGAATCCATGATGCGAGCCTTGTTGGCTTCGGCGCCGCAGTCCGTTATGGCGGTGGGCGAAGACCAAAAAATTGCGTTTGTGAATGGCAACGTAGATACGATGTTCGGCTACACCCGGGACGAGTTGCTTGGACAACCGTTGGAGCTTCTGATTCCGGAAAGCGCTCGCCGCCGCCATTCCGAAAATCAAAAAGGCTACTTCGCCAACATGCAAAACAGGCCCATGGGAGTCGGTCTCAATCTCGAGGCGCGGCGCAAGAATGGGAAGCACTTCCCCGTGGAGGTGGGTTTAGGGGCCGTTAAGACCGCAACCAGCAAGCTCGCGGTCGCCTTTGTGACCGATATCACTGAGCGGAGGCGCATGGAACAGGCTGCTGAGACGCACGCGACCGAGATTCACTCTCTGGCGGCCAGTCTCCTGACAGCCCAAGAAGAGGAACGGCGAAGAGTGTCGCGCGAACTGCACGATCAAATTTGTCAGCAATTAGCGTCGTTGGCCATCGATATTGGCAGCCTTGCAGCAGATCTGCCGCTTTCCGAAAACGGGCAGGACCGCCTCAAGGCGCTGCAAAGCCGCGTGGTCAAGGCATCGGAAGAAACTCGGCATATCGCCTACGCGCTGCATTCTTCGGTGCTCGATGATTTGGGCTTGGTGGCTTCCCTGCAGGATTTGGGCAAGGATTTCTCGAAGCAAACCAAAATCGGGGTCAAATTCACCCATGACGTCCTGCCCGCATCGGTTCCTCGGGAAATAGCCTCCTGCTTGTATCGCGTCGCGCAGGAGAGCTTACAAAACATCATCAAGCACGCCAACGCTAAACATGTCACTGTTACACTCGCGCTGCGAAAAGGGTCGGTTGTTCTGAGGATTTCCGATGACGGCGCGGGTTTTGATCCTCAGTCCGTAAAAGGGCGCGGCGGCCTCGGCCTCATCGGCATGGAGGAGCGAGCGCGCCTCGTCAGCGGTAAGCTGTCAATCGCGACACAGCCCCGTAACGGCACGCGGGTTGCGCTAGAAATTCCCTTGCCGGTAAGCAATGTATGAAGCGCACTCGTGTGCTACTCGCGGACGACCATCCATTGACGCTCGAGGGACTGCGCGCCTTTCTGGAGCCTCATTTCGAAAACGTCGGGACCGTCATGGACGGCCGGGCTCTGGTTGACGGGGCACTTCGTTTGAAGCCCGACCTGATCATCCTCGACATCACGATGCCGCTGCTGAATGGCATCGACGCGGCGGTGCAAATCAAGAAGAGCCTGCCGGCAGTCAAGCTCCTATTCGTCACCATGCACGTTAACCCCGCCTACCTCGAGGCCGCGCTCAGCGCAGGAGGCACGGGCTACGTCCTGAAATCGGCCGCGCGCGAAGAGTTGCTCGATGCGATCAAGAGTGTGATGGCCGGCAAGATCTATGTAACCGAGAGTCTTTCCAGTGAGCACCTGGAGCGTTTCAAGGATCCTTCGCGCGCCGCCGCTACGCTTCGCCTCAGCCCGCGGGAACGCGAGATTCTCCAATTGATCGCCGAAGGCAAGGCAGGCAAGGAGATTGCTTTTGTGCTCTCGATCTCGGTCAAGACAGTTGCCTTTCATCGAGAAAACATTAAGCGAAAACTAGGCTTGCGAACCACCGCCGAACTCACCAAACACGCTATAGAGCAGGGGTTGATCTCCTAGACCTTTGACTAGGTCCGCTGGCAGCGGAATCCTGATATTTTTGACTTTTTGGACGCATAAATCTCGAAAAGACTGCCCGAACGGTTTTCCACTGAGTTGTAAAGATGGCTACGCAATACGCGACGGGCCTGTCATACCGGTTGCTTTTCCGGAAGCTGGAAACATTACGACCTTCCTGAAATTCTGCTTTGACCTGATCGGTTTTGGCGCCCAGCTTCAATGGCATTTGAAGTGACCATGGCGCGAAAATCCAGCAAACGAGGTTCGGAGGAAGACGCTGTCGCGGGGCGTGAGCCGGGAGACAACCCCATATTTCCCGTAGCGCCCCACGCAGCGGTTCCTCATTCGCGCGCCAACCGCATCGCGATGTAATCCACATGCGGACTGACGACTTCTGGGATCTCGTCCGGCCTGTGCTGGGTGATTTTGGTCAAACGACTGAGCCGGTTCGCTTGCAACTTGCGTGAATGAGTGCAGTCCTACGCTGCAAATGATCACCATAAATATGTCTTGATAAATTCCTCCGGCGGAACTTTTATCCCAAGGTTCACCACGTTGTAACGGTTGTTGCTCAAAATGATCTCGACGAGGTTCTCGCCGAAATAGCGGCTTGTGATACCGGTTGACGGCCATCTTCTGCGCGGGCGATTGTTCGCTTCAGTGTTCCGCACTTTTCTCGAAGTTCCTTGCAACGAATGATGCGAAGCAGGCACTCCCAATAGAGCAACATTCGGATGATCAACAGGAACATTTTCGGGAGGAGTATTGAAGAGCAGAGCCTCGGCGAAACGACGTTCGCGTTCGGGAATGCTCGCGAACCGTTCCAATTTCTCCGCGTTCACAATCGTCAGGTCGAGCCCGGCTTTGGTGCAGTAGTAACGGAAGACGGGGTTGACGACCTCACGAGCGGCGGCGGAGAGGCCGAAGGAGATGTTCGAGATGCCGAGGACCGTCTCGACATACGGGATCTTCTCCTTGATGAGACGGATTGATTCAATCGCTAAGGCACCGCTGGGGATGACATGCGACTGAGGTACCGCTACTATTGAAGCTATGAACGCCGTCGCAGACAAAGTGACCTTAGAGCAGTTCAGGGCCAAGTATGCCGAGTGTAAGCCTTACTATGAGTTGCAAGACGGCGAGCCCGTTCAAAAAGCTTTGCCGACAAAACGACATGCCCTCTTGCAAGGGATTCTCTATACGTTGTTAAGAGAACTTGGCTTCCAATCGATGACCGAGTTGACCCTGGCCATTAGCGAAACCTGGGAACCGACACCTGATGTTTGCGGTCAGCTTGGTCCGGACGATGGCCAGCCCTACCCGACAAAACCTGTCCCGGTTGTCATCGAAGTTCTCTCGCCCGAAGACCGCTTCACTCGCGTAATCCAGAAATGCCGACGCTACGCGCGGTGGGGCACTCCCGACATCCTCGTCTTCGATCCCGTTGGCCGCGAAGCTTGGCATTGGGATATTGCAACAGACGATCTGGTGCGTGTCAAGCAAGGCTACGCGTTCAAGAGCAAGCTGGTTGAGTTGAACTTGGACGATGTTTTTGAGCGCCTTGATGCTGAAAATTCTTAGTTCCGCCGCGGATGAAATGCGAGTGGGATACCGCTACTATTGTAGCTATGAGCGCCGTTGCAGACAAACTGAACCTGGACCAGTTTAGGGCCAAGTACGCAGACTGCAAGCCGTACTTCGAATTGCTAGACGGGGAGGCGGTTCAAAAAGCGTTGCCAACAGATCTACATTCCATCCTGCAAACTGTGCTGGCGTTCCTGCTAAAGGAACTCGGCTTCAGGCCAAGAACGGAGTTAACCTTGTCCATCAGCGACAGTTGGGAACCAACGCCCGATATCTGCGGTTTGCTCGTGGGCCTGAAGAATCAGCCCTACCCGACAGAACCTATCCCGGTTGTTATCGAAGTTCTCTCTCCTGAAGACCGCTTCACTCGCGTAATCCAGAAATGCCGACGCTACGCGCAGTGGGGAATTCCCGACATCCTCGTCTTCGATCCCGTTGGCCGCGAAGCTTGGCATTGGGATATTGCAACAGACGACCTGGTGCGTATCAAGCAAAGCTATGTGTTCAAAAGCAAGCCGGTTGAGTTGGACTTGGCCGATGTTTTTCAGCGCCTTGATGCCGAAGTTTCTTAGCTCCGCAAATGCAAGCTATTGTGAATGGCGTATAGCGCTAATTCTAAACGATCCGACACACCAAGTTTGTCGAACACATTGTGCAAATGGTTCTTCACAGTTTGTTCCGTGATGAACATCTTTTCAGCGATTTCCTTGTTCTTGTAGCCTTGGACGATGAGGGCGACGATGCGCAGTTCCTTGGCCGTCAAGCGGTCGCGGACGCGCAGACCGACCATATCGTTTTCGGTCAACTCNNGAATCCAGCCAGATCTCGCCGGCGTATACCTTCTGAATGCTTTTCTCGATAAGCGTGATAGCAGAATCTTTCGACAAAATTCCCGAACAGCCGAGCTTCATCGCTTCCACAAACTCCTCTTTGTTTTCCGATGAGGAAAACAAGATGACCTTGGACCGGCTGGCGCGTGCCTGAATACTACGCAGAACGGTCAGTCCGTCAACACGGGGCAGCTTGAGTTCCATCAATACAATGTCGGGATCAAGGCTAACCGTCTTCTCAATGGCCTCCATGCCGTCTGACGCCTCTCCTACAACTTGGAGTGTTGGCAGATGGCTTAGAACGCTACGCAGGCCTTCGAGCACGATGGGGTGTCCATCGGCGATTAACAAACGAATTGGTTGTGCTGATGACATCTTTTGATTCCTCGGCTCATCTTACTCTGGTACTTTGGTCCTGTAAGGCATACAACCTCGATACTTGACGGCCAAAAAGCGCCTAATCGGATTATAGTTCGAAATGTGTCAGACTGAACAGCAAGTTTGGGACCGCGTGATCAGTAAGGAGGTGTCTAAAGTACTATTCGGAGTACGGGGTAGTAATCTTCAATCCTTTTAGTGACATCTTTGCGCGTTTCGTTACACTTCAAAGGTGCAATCTGGATAACACCCCCGAACCATGGGCTAATTTGGTTAATTCCAGGCCCAGCCGCACGTTGTGCCGACT
>PMSX01000030.1 GCA_003167495.1 Bryobacterales bacterium
GACTCCCGCTTGAGCTGCTGAACGGCGTTCCCTAAGTCCCCGCGCACGAGTTCCGCGTTCCAATCGACGCGGTCCAGGGTGCTCGACACCACGTACTTCTTTGCTGCGTCGATCTTCCGGGCGAAGGGTTCCATCCAATCAGGTCTCACTCCCGCCCGCGTCGGCGGCCGCCACGCTGCCTCCATCATTTCGTAAGTCACCCGGCCAAAGAGGAGGGCGTCGGCCTGGTCGAGGTTCTCGACCGCATGACGATGCAGGTCTTCGTCCGCTAACATTGCACGATGATCGCAGCAGCCGTCCAATGTGACGTTGATGGAATACCGGAGAGGTCGCATTACACAAGAGTACTGCCGATGGGGATACGCGAGTCCCCAGTCGATGACATGCGCCATCATCTGCTTTACAAGCGTACGCGGTTTCGCGGCGGACGCGCGAAATTGGGGTGCGGTTTGCGATTGCGCAGAGAATAGCGATGTTGAGGGGTTGTTTCTTGGACGAGGGCGCGTCTTGTGGCATTGGGCTCCGAAGGCCGCCGCTTATTGCTTAGGTGGTGGCGGAGGCGGCGGTGGCGGCAGGGGCGGCGCCAGGGGTGAGGAGTTGCGATGATCCCTCGGCTTGGCGGCGAGCGACTTCTTGACCCATTCGGCGGCCTCGTTGAAGTCGGCAGTGGATTCTCCGATGTTTTCCGCCATAAAGGCTTTCAAGCGATAGAGCAGGTTCATGTACGCCATGGCGTCGGAGTAGTTAGGGTCGACTTTGATAGCGCTGCCCAACATTCGGACTCCTTCGTCGATGGTGGGGCCATACTGATCGCGCAATGTGGCGCGGGTAGAAGCATCGGGCAGAAACGGGCGACTATCGGGTCGGAGGCCAGCGGCGTCTCGGGCGCTCATGATCGCGGGGAACGCAACCGCCCAATCAGTAACCGCAAGCGAATAGTATGCCGTCTTTTCTTTCGGATAGGCGGCGACGATTTTGCGTGCCCACTCACGGGCTTCGCGGGGCTTGTTGGTCCAAAGCGAAAGGTTTAACATGCCGTTGAGGCCTTGCTGGTTGGCCGGATCGATCGCCAGGATTTCAGCGAGTTGCTGCTGGGCCTGGTTGAGCAGTTGAGGATCGTCCCGATTCTCGCTCAACTGCTGCATGAGCGGCTCGAGGGCTTTGATTTTCGACGCCACATCGGCACTGTTCTGCGCGTGCGCTTTGACGGCGATTCCAGAGGTAACGATGCTGCACAACGCCAAAGCGGTGAGCGATGCCGCGAGGCGTATACGGGCGCGTCTTAGGTTGACGGCTGGACGATGCAGCAGGCGATGGACACGGCGTTCCAGAATGTTGCCGTCGAACACGCCCAGGAGGTAGCTGGGTTTAGGCACGGCGTTGATCGCCGCTGCCGCGAAGCTTACCAATGAACGAGCGTAGACGCACGGGTCGAGCACTCTGTTGGTGACAAATTCGTCGCATGCCATTTCCCGTGTTTCTTCGATGCTCCGCAAGATGAGCCAGGAAGCCGGGTTGAAGGAAATGGGAAGATACAGCAACTGGTAAAGAACGTTCAAGGCGAAATCATGACGGGCGAGATGGGCCATTTCATGGGCGATTGCCGTGGTTAGTTCCTCTTCATTCGTTGAATGTAGGAGGGTTTCGGGGAGAATGATAACCTTGCGCAAGAAACCGGCAGCGGCCGGAGTCAAGATACGCGCTGAAGTTAGTAACTGTATATCAGAAAGGCCGAATGATTCGGTGCAACGCGCCCATACTTGGCGGACGACAGGAGACTGAATCGCGACCGTACCGCCACGGCGGATTAGCGCCGTGCGGACGAGGGCACGGAGGAGTTTGGCGAAGCAGAATGAGAGAAGCACGAGATAGGCGAGGGCCAGGGTGGTGGCGGTGGTTTGTTTATACGTAATGGTCCGGCTGAGTGGGTCTTGTGAAGACACTGTTGGTCTAGCGTTTCGCGAAGTTGAAGACTCGGCCTGCTGGGGCAGAGCAGGCACGGTGAAGGCGTTTGAAGTGTTGCGTCGCGAAGTGGCCGTGATGGTGCTGATAATCGGCAATGCAGCTGATGCGATCAGAGCTACTACCCAAACAGCGTGGCGATGGTTGGCGGGGCCGTAGCGCAATAGCCAAGCGGCCAAAGCCACCACACAAGCGATGACGGGGATTTGCCAGAGGGAGTTGAGTAGGAATGTGAGGAGGTACCAGCTCAGTGTTTCCATGTTTATCTTTCCTTCTTTTCTTGGGCCAGGAGTTTTTGGATTTGGGCGAGTTTCTCCGGGGTTAGTTTACGGGTTTCAACCAGGTTGAGGACGAGGCTGTCGGCTGAACCGCCGAAGAAACGATCAAGCATTTCACCCACCGCTTGCGAGGTTGCGTTTTGACGGCTAACGATGGGCTGGTAGAAATAGGCACGATCTCTAAGACGCCGTTTGACCTTGCCCTTGCGTTCGAGGACGTTGAGCATGGTTTGCACGGTGGTGTAGGCGAGATCGCGAGCGGTGAGACGAGCCTGCACGGATTGAACGTTGGCGGGTCCGGTCTCCCATAACACGGTCATGATTTCGAGTTCGAGCGGGGTGAGCGATTGGTCAAAGCGCTTTCGGCGAGGCATATTGGATGTCCTAAACAATTAGGAGTGTACAGCGGAAGAAAAGATCTGTCAACTAAAAGTTTAGGAGTGAGGCAGCATTCTCTGGATGGGACGCGAAGCCGCCTTAAAAAGTTTTGAAACTGCGCCTATTCGGATATCCAATCGGTCAACCGCAGAAAAATGATTTTTTCTGACACGGGCTCTTGGTTACTCTCATTCAAAGGAGGCATGTGATCATGAAAAACCTGTTCGATGCGACGGTGGCGAATCAGGTAAAGACCCGGCTGGGAAAATTGGAGGCGCAAAGTGAGAGGCGCTGGGGTAAGATGACGGCGGCGCAGATGCTGGCACATTGCTCGGTGAGTATGCAGTGGGCAGTGGGAGAACTGGTGCCCGAAAAGGGAGCGCTACCCGCACGTTTGATGGGGCAGCTGGTGAAGCCGATGGTGTTT
>PMSX01000169.1 GCA_003167495.1 Bryobacterales bacterium
GACGATCGGTCCGATGGTGTCCATCGAGTAAGCGGAGGGAACCACTCCACGGGTGCTGACTCGACCGTACGAGGTTTTGAATCCGATTACGCCACAGAATGCGCCCGGAATTCGCACCGACCCGCCATCATCGCTTCCCACCGACCCGAAACAGAGTCCTGCAGAAACGGCCGCTGCTGAGCCGGCCGAGGATCCGCCCGTAATCCTCTCCAGATTCCAAGGATTGTGGGCCGGGCCGAAGCAACCTGTTGTGCCGGTTCCTTCGAAAGCCATCTCATCGAGGTTTAGCTTGCCAAGGAACACTGGACCTGCCGCCTTTAATCGCCGCGTCACTTCGGCGTCTTCGGTTGGAACGCGGTCCTTGAAAACACCCGCCGCCGCGGTGGTCTTGATCCCGGCGGTGTCGATGTTGTCCTTCAGAGCGATGGGAACCCCATAGAGATGACTTGAGACTCCCCCGGCCTTCCGCTGAAGGTCGCATTCCCGCGCTTGCTGCAAGGCGGATTCCTCAGTCAGCGTTATGAACGCGTTGAGAGAGGGATCCAGTTTGTGAATTCGAGCCAGGCAGAGCTTGGTCAGTTCCTCCGACGAAACCATCCCCTTGGCCAGGGCTTGCGAGGCTTCCGTGAGCGTCCAGTCCAGCGGATCGGAAGTTGCGCGCAGGCCCGACGTAGCCGCGATAGTTGCGGCGCCGGCCAGCAGGGTGCGTCTGGTAACGCCGTCAGAATTCATAACGTCCACCGAACTGAATCACCCTTGGAGTATTCAGTGTGCCATTGTATTTTCCGAACGACACGGAGTTGCTCATGCTCAACGACATCTGATTCACGTCGAACCGCACGGAGTTGGTGACGTTAAACGCCTCCGCACGAATTTGGAAGGTGTGTTTTTCGTTGTAAAACATATGGAAGCGCTTTGACAGCGCGGTATCGATAGTGAAGAATCCATCGCCGCGAAGTACGTTTCGGCTGCCGCTTTGACCCGGAAAGGTGAGCTCAAAGGCATTGAACGCAGCGGTTGGATTCGGGAAAATATTGGGACCGCCTGTGGGGGAGTTGCTGGTGGTGCCTTGTTGGACTGGTCCGATCTGTGTAGCAAACGGTGGATAATTCCAATTGGTGGGCCAGTAGCCGCCGTTGCTGACTCCTACCGGCAGCCCGGAGGATTGACGCCAGATGGTGCTGACCTGCCATCCACCAATGACAGCATTCCAAAACTTATTGGCGGTACCGCCCACAAAGTGTCCGCGCCCGAAAGGCAGTTCGGCAACCATGAATGCGCTGACTAGGTTGCGCACATCATAATCGCACACGGCCCGCTCCTGACCGGGATTCCAGGGATTCTGAATCAAGCCAAGCCCCGAGCCCTGGGGACCGTTGGGTCCATCGGACTCGCGCGTAGAACCCAAGTCCATGCACTTAGAGAGAGTGTAGTTCAAATCGAACTGGATACCACTGCTAAACTGCTTGCGGAGCGTGGCTTCAAAGGCATGGTAGCTGCCTGAACCAATAGAGCGAAAAGCAGTAAGCGCGACATATTGGGGGTTATACATCGCGTTCGGCCCTAATATGCTGCAGGGCGAGCAGCCAGTGGCGCTAGCGTCGATGACTTGAAGCGCGGTAGTGTCACTAGCCGGGTTCTGGGCCCAGGCGTTCTGGTAAATGTTCTGCGTCGCCGTTAACCCCCCTCCAGCATATCCCGGAAAAAGATCCTGAAAGAACGGAATGGAAGGGACACTAGCCGCCGGCAAATTTTCGCGCACATACTGCTGCATCATGGTCGCTGCCTGGAAGTAGCTTTGCCCGGATTTGTTGTCGATAAGGTCGGTATACATCCCAACGTCGTCTGCAACCAGAGAATGTCTCGATAGGCGCCCAATGTAAGAGGTCTCAAGATGGAAACCGTGAGGTAAATCCCTGCCGATGCTGAAATCGATATTCATGGTGTATGGGCTCTGGATGCTGCTATCCACTCCCGAGGTCGCGGCGAAAACATCGGGCGCAACTTGCGGAAAGCCCCCTGGCGGCGCGGCAGGCAGCAGCCCTGCGGGAATTTGGTTCAGGCTGATGAAGCGCGGCACCTTCTGATAGGTCTGTGTACCAGCGTTTTGAAGCGTGGCGGAGAAGCCTAAGGAAGTCGCGTCTGCGATGCGGATGAGGCTCTGGCCAAACTCGTCGTAATAAATGCCGAATCCGGCGCGAATCGAGGTTTTGCCCGCCCCGCCGAAGAGCCGCTTGAGCCAGCCGGAATCGGCTTGCGGGGAGTAGGCCAAGCCCACCCGTGGGGCGATGTGGCGCTGAAACGGATAGAGCGAGTGACCACCCGGCGCGTCCGCGAGTTGGAAGCTTAGTGGAGTCACCAATGATTGCGGAAGTCCCTCCTCGGCTAACCCGGCGCGATCGTTGGCCCACACGCCGAGAGGAATGTTGGTCGAAGTCTGATATCCATTTACTTCATGGAGCGGCGGATCGAGATTTATGTGTGCGCCGGCCGAAACCGTGAACCCACGAGTGACTTTCCACGTGTCCATAAAGAAGGTTTCGAACTCATTGTCGGCGAAATCGCGGCTAATCCCCTGTCCTTGCGGCAGCAGCTGGCCTTGTTTGTTGTAGTTGTAGTCCGCAGTGCCTTGCGACACCAATCCGAGCAGATTCACCATCTGGTTGGTGTAGTCACTCAAGGTGTTTGGATTTACATTTGGCTCGAGCAGATACCGGGCATTATCGACAAACCACCCGGGCGTCATGGTCGCGTCGCTGTAGGAATTAGCAAAAGATAAACGGCGGGTGCGAATGAATCGTATCGACCCTCCCCCGACAACGGTATGCGCGCCGTGCGTCCAGGTAAGATTCTCTTCGATATCGTGCACGGGAATAGTTGCGCTGAGAGCAGTGGTGGAGGCGACGGGATTATCAAGATTGGAGAACCCGACGATCGGTTGAGTTTGCACCCCAGTGTTGTCGTATGACTGGCGGGTGAAGCCATACCGCAGGCTGTTGACTAGAGCCGGTGTGATGATCCACGTGTACCCGACCGCAATGCCCTTCGCATTTTGGAGAGTGATGGTTGAATCGGCCTGCCCCGGAAACTGGGGAAGGCCGTTCGTAGTGCTGGTCGAGGGAACATAGTGGTCGTTTTGAAGCTGTCCCCGGAAGAAGAGCGTTTGTTTTCCGGCCGAATCGAGTTGATAGTCCGTTCGAGCAATGTACGTATCGTACTTGAGCGGCACGGAAGCGTTAAAACGATACCCTGCGGTATTCAAGCCGTCCCCGACGGTGTTGTCGTTCGGCGCCGGGTAAGACTGAAGGATTTGAAGCACAGCTTGGCTTTCGCCAATGTGCTGTGGATCGATTTGCTGAATCTGCGCGGGCGTGAGTTCCGTGGTTGTTCCATTCGTCGTCTCGTAGGTAAAGATTCCCTGACGGAAAAGCATATTCGGAACAACCCGAACCGCTGTACCTTGACTAGCATCCCTGCGCCCTTCGTAGTTCAGGAAGTAGAACAGCCGGTTCTTCTTGATGGGGCCTCCGATCGCCGCGCCGAAAACGTTGCGAATGAGTTGTTGGCGGGGTATACCGTCTTGATTGTTGAAGAACGAATTCGCCGAAGTATCGGTGTTCCTGGTGTACTCATAAAGCGAGCCGTTCAGCGAGTTCGTTCCCGACTTGGTTACCAATGCCACTTGAGCGCCCGAACTGCGCCCCATGTCCGCCCCGCCGTTCGTGGTTGTGGTTCGAAACTCCTGGACGGAATCGAGCGTGGTTCGCAGCACACTCGTGAACGCGGTCCGAAACTGTTCGTCATTCACGTCTACCCCATCGAGCGTGACGTTGCCCTGATCGCTCTTGCCGCCGTTGACGGAACCGCTGCGATAATCGTCGCGCTGGCTGGGATCGCCGAAGTAGGTCACACCGGGCTGAATGGAGAGCAGGCCAATGACATTTCTGGCATCGAAGGGAAGCTCGAGAATGGGACGCGTGCCGATCGCATTGCCGATCGTCGCGTCTTGCGTATTTACCTGCGTCGTGTCGGCGTTAACGGAGACCGTTTGTTGCACTGTCCCTACTGTGAAATGAATGTCTACCGTCGACGGCGTATTCACTAGCAACTGAACATTGTTGACCACCGCCTCCGAAAAACCGGTTGCGTGAGCGGTCACTTGGTAAGTGCTGGGTTGCATCTGCGGAAACGAGTAACGGCCCTGGGAATCGGTGATTGCCTTGCGTTTCTGATTAGTGTCTGAGTTGACCACTGTAATCTCGGCTCCGGGAACGACGCCGCCCGAAGAATCGGTTACCAGACCGGTCAAAGATGACGTTGATTGTGCCTGCATCAAAGCAAACGAAAGCACAAGTAATACAACGATGGAGATAAGCTTCATTGTGCGAACCCTCTCGGTCAGTCGTTCATTGGGATAACGCAGTTTCTGAACAGGCTTGGCCCGGGCGCCTAGCGGCCAGAAAAGTCAACAGCGATAAGGTCGACAGAGACTTGTGTAACGTGCGTCAACGAAGACGTTGGAAGATGCATCAAGGCGAGATGCGAAGTATGCAAAAAACTGAAATAGAATTATACAGATGGAGAGAGGCTTCGTCAAGCGCAACCGGCCCAATGTCAAGGCAAAATAGAAATGTCCCCTTATTGAAGAGTCAACCCGCGTGCGATCTTAATTAATCACGAATCCTGGGGCCCTCGCAGCTTCCAGACGCCCCGCCGGCGCAGCACCAGCGCGTAATAGCAGGCTGAGGCTATTACAATCCCGAGGGTCGCAAACAGGCTCGGACGTCCTATCACCGGATCTAACCAACTTGTGCAAGCCACATAAACCATAACGACGAGCGCGGCGATGGGTGCCACAGGGAACCACGGCATCCGGTAATGCCCGTGCGCCGTCCGGCCTCCCCACCGCCCGATCAGGGCCGCCAGGCAGAGTGAGGAATACACCAAGATCAAGCCAGTGCCGGTCAGCACTAACAAGAGGTTGAGGTTTATCAGGCACGCCAACGCCGCGAGCACGCCACACAGAAGTGTGGCCACCCAGGGCGAGTGGAACCGGCCATGGGTAAATGCAAGAGCTTGGCTGATCGGCCGAGGCCACACCCGATCGCGCCCTGTGCTGAACGTCACACGCGCGGCTACCAGCAGAACCGCGATAGTTGCATTAAAAATCGCCAGCGCCACTCCCAGGCTGATGCCGGTGTTGAGCGCCGAGCCGCCACGCGCAGCGATGAATTCGCCTAACATGTTCCCGGAGCGGAAGAAAGATTTTAGATCCGGTACTCCCATGAGTACCGCTGTCACCGGCAGTAGCTCTGCGATTACCGTGATTGCCAACGCCCATAGGATTGCGCGCGCGACATGTTGCTCCGGCTCATGCATTTCCTCACTGAAATTAACGGCGGCTCCGAAGCCGTTGTAAGCGAGAATCGCGATCGAGGTCGTCATGCCGATTACCGCGATCGGCGCGTGAACCAGCGAGGCACCGCTCAACAGCACTGGATGCAGGATCAAGTCGCTGAGCGGCCGGCTGACATGAAAGAAGCCGAGCCCGGCCATCACACTCAGCGCGAGTATCTCGACCAGGAGAAAAACGCCCGTTAGTGCTGCATTGGTACGGATGTTCAGAATGCAGATCAACGTGGCCAACGCAACGGTGAGGATCGCTGTAGGGATAGTGGGTAGGGTTGGATTGAGCACGCCGAGATACGTGGCAATGGCTAGCGCCATCACTGCTGGAATCAGCAAGCTTACGACCAGGTACACTCCCATTACGATGAACCCTGGGAGTGCCCCCACTACGCGCCCGACGATCGCATACTCGCCTCCTGCGAGCGGGTAGGCTGACGAAAGTTCGGCATAGACAAACGCCATGAATAGTCCGACGAGCGCCGCTAGCAGCATACTCAGGAAGGCGCCCGTCCCGCTGGTCAGAAGGAGACCCGGCACGACAGTGAAAACGGATGATGCCGGCGTGGATGTCGAAAGAGTGAGCAACAATGTGCCGAGCACCTTCATGCTGCGCTTGAGTCGACCTTTGGCGATTGCCGTGCCGACTACGTCTACTTTCTCCATGTTTGCCGATTCATCGGCGCGCGAGAACCAACGCTGCAAGGTGGCCGGGATCGACCGTGTGACCCGCGCGTCGCTTGCCATCGGGGTTCCGTCATTGCGTGTTCCGTTCCGCGACCGTGCAGTTACCCCTCATCGTCGAGCCGACCACCCATCTCGTAAACTTGGCTGGGCCGCTCTGGCAATGGTGATCCGAGTATCTAGATTCTCGCTCCGGTATCTAATAGGGTCCTCGATTCCCCGGATTTTGGAATTTTCTTATCCCTGACGGTAGCACGACGTCCAGCCGAAATTCCGTGACAATATTGAAAAAGGTTGCCACTACCACTGATTTGATCGGAGCGCTCCTTGTAGAACACTGCGCCATGCACTTGGAGTACGATCGAATGCGCCGTGGTCCCGCAGCGTTTGCAAATCCAAGCGCGGCAAACACGGAAAATGCGACGTAGGCTTCCTCTAACGGGAGGTCGCGCTCGAATTGTCGCGTGAGCGACTCGAACCTGGCATCCATCGTGGCCTTGTCGCCGTATCGATAAAGCCCGGGGAGCAGTCCTTCGTATGCCTTCCGAAGCACCGCCAAATCCTCGCGCGAGTCGGCTGATTTGATCATCCGGCCAGCGGTTCCTGGAATCGCTCGAGTGGCTCCTGTTTGCGCCAACGCGAGCGGGACCAGAAACAGAAACACTACCTTGCTAGGGCAACCCCTTTATCGGGTCTCCCACCGGGGATCAGAAAATCTTGAAAGCCCTCAGTCCCGAACAAATAGTGGGAGACAATCCATTCCTCGCCGCCGTGGTAACCCCACAATTCCGCGCAAGCCATGATGAAGATGCGCCAGCGGACGAACCACGCGAGCGCCTCGTTCTTGCCATACACGCCGGAGAACAATTTCAGCAATTCGTCCCGATGCTGATCCATGTTGACAAGCCACGCCTCGGCAGTCTTCTGATACTGTTGGCCGTTCACCACCCAGTGATTGCGGATCTTGACGTCTTTCTGGAAATAGAGCAGCAGATCGTCGCTGGGCATCTGACCGCCTGTGAAAAAGTGCTGCGCCATCCAGTCGCTCGAATCGCGGACTTCGAAGGGGTACGCGAATCGATGATGGGTAAATATGTGAACGAACAATAAGCCGCCGGGATTCATCCACGAAGCAACTTTATGAAGCAGGCGCTCATAGTTCCGCACGTGCTCCATCATTTCGACGGACACAATTCGGTCGAAACGCTGCCCCGCTTCGAAATCGTTGATGTCGGCTGTGACGATGCGGAGGTCGGTAAGACCGCGTTCGAGCGCTTGGTTCTCGATGTACTGGCGCTGGGAGTGCGAGTTCGATAGGCCCACGACGGTACTGTTCGGAAACCGCGCGGCAGCGTATAGTGAGAACGCGCCCCATCCACACCCGAGATCAAGGATAGAATCTCCGTCTTCGATCTGCGCGCGCTCTGCGGTGAGGTCGAGCATGCGCCGCTCGGCTGAGTCGAGCGAGTCGCCCGCTTGCCAATAGCAGCAACTGTATTTACGATGGCTCCCCAAAACTGAGGCAAAGAATTCCGCCGGAACCTCGTAGTGTTGCTGATTCGCCTTGGGCGCGTGGATGGCGATTGGACTGGCCTTCAATTGCTCGACATAGCTCATCAAGTGAGCCCGCTGCTTTCCTGGATCACCCTTGTCTTCGTCGCAGAGACGCTGCGCAACAAGACGCCGGATTCCGGCCCGCAAAATCCAATCGGGCACAAGATCGCGCTCGACCAGTGGTTCGTACCAGGCAGCCTTAGGTTGTCGAATGCTTTGTCCGGTTGAGAGGGTGGACGCTTCCATTATGTCTTCTCCTACGGAATTGTCTTCGGAAACCATGGCACGAAGGCACTGGTGGTCTGTTGGTAGCGCCGGTATTCTTCGCCGCGTGTCCGGATCGCCTGAGTTTCGGTCGCCGGGATACCCGTGACTCGGAGCAGGAAATACAAGATGAGGGCGGGTGAGACCAATCCCCAGAATCCGCCTGGGGAACCCAGGGCAAACATGGCGAACGCTACCCAGATCAGCCATTCGAAGAAATAGTTCGGATGGCGCGAGTAGCGCCACAATCCAGCTTGGCAGGTACGGCCTCTATGGGATGGATCGGATTTGAACTTGTTGAGCTGTGCATCAGCAATGGCCTCTCCTGCCATCGCCAAAGTCCAGAGAGCTACGGCGGCCCCTTCGAGCAAATAAACCCTAGGGTCCGGGTTGCTCGCGGCTATCAGAAATGGCATCGCAAGCACTACGCATAGCAGGGCCTGGAATTCATAGAACAAAAGAAACTTGAACGGAATATTCGTCTTCCACTGCCGTCGCAGTTCCTGGTAACGACCTTCCTCCGGATGCCCAATGATGCGCGTGATGAGAAGGTAAATCGCCAGCCGGAGTCCCCAGATTGCCGACATTGTCGCGATCATCCCGGAGCGAAGCCAGTACCCCCGGCCCAACGCAGCATAGAGCAGTCCCAGGAGACCGATTCCTCCCGCCCAACCAGCGTCGACAATGGCCGCGTTGCCGGTTCGCAGATGGATCAACCACAACAGGAGCATTAGAACCGCTACGCTCGCCATCCCAGTCAGCACTAGAGCAAGCCCGTGATTCATCGCAGAAGTAGTTCCTCAACGGATTGGTCCGGTTTCAGGCGGAAGAGCTGGATGAGGACGTAGAGCGACATGGCAATGTTGCCCAAGCCAAGGATCATCACCAGCCAAAACAGACGCGACCAGAGGGTGTTTTCTTTGTAAGCCACCCATACCCAGAAGGTGATAAAGCCAAAATACGCGTCGTAAAGCGTGGCGACGGCCCAGGGATTGGCGGCATAGGAGTTCCAAGCGCTCCACAGGCTGACCGCCAGACTGGTACGTATCGTCAGAACCGTCATCCATACGAAAATCGCCGCGAATAGAAGCTTGAGCGCAGTCTTCATAAGTCAGTTTCTCCAGCGGCGGCACTCGTTTTCGAGAGCCGGAAGATCCTTTATCCAGACAGTCTTGCGTCCGAGACGGGTGAGGTCCACATCGGCACTGCCCGCGCCGCCAACCCACAGTTCGGCGTCCTCTGGCATAGCCGCTGCGAGTGCGTTTAGCTCCTCTTGCGTCGTTTCGGATGGGAATGTGACGCTCAGGGCAACAACCGTCGCGGATGTCCTCCGCGCGGCATCCGCAATTTCGCGTGCCGGCAAGTTTGCACCCAGGTACACCGGTTCCACCCCAGCCAGGGAAGCCAGCATTGCAGCAGCAAGGATGCCGAACTCGTGCGATTCGCCGGCAGGTGTTGACAGCACCATCGTCATCACTGGGTTAGGTGGCCGGAACAGACGCATCATGCTTCCCAATAGCGTACGGAGCATCTGCGAGATCAGATGTTCTTGGGCGATGGCCAGCGTTCCGTCGTGCCAGCGGATTCCCACTTCGCGCATGAGAGGAACTGCAACCTGGTAGACCAAGTCGCGGGGACTGAGAACAGCCGCCAAACGGCTGAGTTCATCGCTCGCCCGAAGGCAGTCGAAACTCTCGATTGCCGCTAGAATCGGGCCCAGCATCTCCGCCGGTGATGTCGGGACGGAGACTGTTTGGCTAGGCTGCTGGGTCAGAAGGCCGCGGAGCTCTTCGTCGGACCGCGACGCAATCGCACTGATCGCATGCCCCTTTTGCACCAACTGGTTCAGCAACAGCAGGCGCTCGATATCCTCTGGGCCATACTGGCGTCCCCGTTCGGAGCGCTCCGGCACAACTGCTTTATAGCGGCGCTCCCAGGCGCGCAGCGTGTCCAGGCTAAGTCCTGTAATTTTCGCCACAGCTCGAATCGGGTAGCGGGTCTTCATCCGTATGAATATTGAATATAGCGGAGCTATGTTCTCTTGTCAATCGTTTGTCATGGACAAATACTTGACATAGAGCTTGGCGTCCAGCAATAATTGGCTTGTGACCTTCGTGCCCAAGCCGAAATACCAATTCGGGGCCGTCTTATTCTTCGTACTGATTCACACCGGCGTGGCGGGCGTGTGGTGGGCGCTGCCGACGAAATCGCTCTTGGCCTGGTTCGCCGTGACCTACTCGATCCGCATGTTTGGAGTCACCGCAGGCTATCACCGGTATTTCGGACATCGGAGCTACAAGCTTGGCCGGGTGGCGCAGTTTGCAATGGCCTTCCTGGCACAGAGTTCGGCGCAAAAGGGAGTCCTGTGGTGGGCGGCGCATCATCGCCTGCACCATCGAGAGTCGGACCGAGATCGGGATGTCCATTCACCCACACTTCGCGGTTTCTGGTGGGCGCACGTGGGCTGGGTGATCTCCAATGACTTCGACGAATACGATCCGCGGTCGGTGGCTGAGTTTCTCCGGTTTCCGGAAATCCGCTGGCTGGACCGGTACCACTGGGTTCCTACAGTGACATTTGGCGCGGTCGTGGCCATGATCGGCGGATGGCCAGCCTTTCTGTGGGGCTATGTGGTTTCGACAGTCGTGCTCTACCACTGCACGTTCGCCATCAACTCTCTGGCCCACTTGTGGGGCACGCGCCGCTTCGATACTCCGGATGAAAGCCGCAACAACTTTTGGCTCGCTCTAATCACATTCGGCGAAGGCTGGCACAACAATCATCACGCCCATCCCACGTCTGCCCGGCACGGCTTGGCTTGGTACGAATTCGATCCTTCATGGTTATTGCTGAGAGTGATGCGCAAAGTTGGCTTAGTCAGCGGGGTCCAGGTTGCCAAAATCGAACGTACGGTTCCTGAACAAAAGGCTGCTTAGACAAAATCTCCTGTGCAACAAGAAAAGGGGCAATGCGTTTCGAGCGCTTTGCCCTTTTTGTTATTTCAAGCCTTGAACTTTGTCACTGAGTTCCTTTAGAGCCGCATCATTTGCCGCGCCATGCGCCCGCCAGCGGATTTCTCCGGCGCTATCCAGCAATAACAAGTAGGCGGTATCGGCTTCTGAATAAGCGGCAGCTTTCTTCAATTCCGCCTCGCCCTTCACCACCACCAGGAAATGGCTTTGCCGATCGGCCGGCGTCGAACTCTTCATTGAGTGCGTAATCGCTCCTCGAATAAAAGATGGAGCGTCTTCCAGGACTGCTACTTGATAGACCTCGAACGCATCGCCAAGCTGCTTTCTGACCCGCGTGCCCCATTCCTTGGCCGCGGATTCGGAGTTTTTGCTGAAACCCACGATGACCACCGAGGCATGTCCCTTGAACAAGTCCGGCAATGTCAGCGATTGTCCAGCGAGACTTTCCGCGGCGGTCTTCGGCAACTGCTCGGCCCACGCGGGAAAGCTGGCGAAGAGAAAACACAAAAAACAACAATTTCTGCGAAACATTCTTTCAGCCTAGCGCCGCACGTGGCCTATCGCCACCAACTCCACTTCAACGGTTTTGTTCACCTTCAGCAGAAAGTTGCTGGGATCTTTCATTCCCCAATCCACAAAAGGTAGAAAAAACTTGCCGGTGCCGTTAAACTCCGTTCCGCTGATGGCGATTTGCAACGGAATGGTCACTTCATGGCTAGCTCCGTGAATGCTAAACTGCCCCACCACTCGCACGTTCGATTCGTTTTTGAGTGGCTCAGCCCCTTCCAGCCTCGTCACTTTGAGGCGAATCTCCGGGTATCTGCCCGTCTCCAATACTTCCTTCTTCATGCGCTTGTCGCGGGTAGCTTCGCCGCTGCTGCCGCTGTCCGCCTCAACAATCAGCTCTCCGGCAACATCCCCGTTGGCGGCGTTCACGTCCACGTGCCCTTGCTTCAGCTGAAACGTTCCATGGATCGTGTGTACGGTGCCGGCTAAGCTCCAATTGATTTTCGTGGCAGCCGGGTCGAAGTCCACCGACATCCGCTGGCTGAAGGCCGTCGGGGCAAGACATAGCGCTATCGCCAACACGCCCCAAACATTCTGTGTCAAACGAATCGCTCCTTACGCGGTCAGAAAATCCAAACCGAAGCCCAACAGATGGCGGGAGAACAAACCGGCCAGCGTTGTTTCATCTATGTGAAACTTCAGAAGGGTTTCAAAAAGCTGCGGCCTATTTGCTAGACCCGCCAACGCGCGGCGCTGCACCTCGCCGTGCAGCTCCATAGTTAGCAGCAACGAAGCCATTTTGCTTGGTTTTGCAGCAATTTCCTTGTGGCGCGCCGCGTATTGCCTCAAATCGTCAGCCCGTAGCGCCAGCGCCAGCGCATCGGCTTGTTTGAATGCGAGACACATGCCTTCGCCGGTTACGGCGTCTACTGAACCAGATGCGTCGCCTAGCAATGCCAAGCCATCTTTATACACGCTTTGCAAGCTCCGCGAGATTGACAGTGAGCCCATTTCGCGCGAGCTATGTTCAACGCCTGCGAGCCGCTCGCGCAAGATAGGAAAGTCGTCGAGCGCGGAATCCAAACGCAGCTGCGAGTGGCGTGAGACAAAGGCCACGCAAATCTCATTCGCCGCTACCGGTGTAATGTAGAACTGCCCGCGCGGACCCCAATAGAGTTCTACGTAATCAGACCAGGGCGCGAGCCGGTAGTGCCTACGAAAGCCGTAGCGGCGCTTCTCGCTGGTTACGGCGTCAAGGCCGGCGCTCTCTCGAATGGCGGACTTTAGCCCGTCGGCGCCCACTACAAATTGAGCCCGCAGAGGGTTCCCCTGAATAGAGATTCCGCCGTCGCAGAGCCTCACATTCTTAGCGCCCCAAATCAAATCGACTTGCGCTGCGCGCGCGTGTTTCACCAACAATTCATGCAGCTGAAAACGGCGTACTCCCAAGCCGCTACCGTTGGAGAAAACGCCAGTCACCGTGGATGGACCATCGCTAAAACGGATGCCTTCAAACGGATAACCCGCGTTGCTGTCAAGTTCCACGCCCAACCGGCGCAAGGCTGCCAGACTGTCGGGCATCAGCCCTTCGCCGCACGCCTTATCGATTGGGGGCGTCGCACAATCCACCACGGTCACTTGGAAGCCCTGCCGGCGTAAAGCGAGCGCCGCTGCCAAGCCGGCCGGACCGCCGCCCACGATACAGACGTCGCTCACCATCTCAGATATTCACCGGCCCGCGAGCCAAGCCCCGTGCTTTGCTCAAAAACACCAAGGCATATTCGCGAATCGAGGGCTTCGCCCTACGTTGTAAACAATTCAGCATCACTGCAACCTTCGCGCCGAACGCTCATTTACGGCAAATCGCTCCAATGCTGAGAACTACATTGTCCGTTCGACGCAAGCAACAAAAACGAGGTTGCGCCGGCGTTCACCGTCTTGCAGAAACTATATGCATTCTAGTTTCGCATTGGTCACGTTTACTGATTGGCGAAGGACTGACGTTGACCGAAGTCAAAGGCGCGAAAACGGCCGGAAGCGCGGAGCAATCGCGTAGTTCAACTGCACGAGAACAATAAAACCGATACCCCAATATGTGTTAAAGATGCACAGAAACGCGCCGAACGCATAGAGAGATTGCGCAATCAGGATGCGGCGTTCAATGGCACAGCGAACTTCATGCGACGAATCTTGCACCAAGCCTGAATGATCGGCATAGCGCCAGCTTACGTCAAGAATGAGGCCCAGTAGAAGAATGTTCGCCCAATAAAGCAGCAGCGCCAGACGAAATCCGATGAACTCGGCCAGGAAACTGGTTGAGAAAGGCATGATGGAGACGAGCGCAAGAAAAGCGATATGAATCCACGTCAGATGCCGGTCGGATTGGGAGAGCTGGTTGAATTGAGTCTGCTGGCCAATCCAAAAAATACCGAGGGTCATGAAGCTCATCAGATAAACAAGCAGGCGCGGCGCCAAGGAGCACAGCGCAAGCCAAAGATCGTTTTCGTTATGTACGGCATGAGCCGCCGGGGCGTGAATATCCAAAACAAGGATGGTCATGGCGACGGCAAAAATACCGTCGCTCAGGGCGGCTAGACGTTCTAGGCTTTGGCCGGCAATCCGGTTGTACCAAGTGGGCATAGAAGCCTACTGGGGGTTCAAAAGCGCACCCGCATGACCACGAAGAACTGTGAGTTTATCGATCATTTTATCGGAAAGATCGGCGGCAAGATCGGCTTGAACACGGACGATCTGCTCGTCTTTTGAGATCGAGAGGGAGTCCCACATGCGCAGCAAGTCCAATTCGTTGTCGTGGGTGCTGAGACGCGCGAGCCCAATGAGGCCACGCATAACGTCGTTTACGCGTTGGGCTCCGGCAGGCGACTTGCAAATGACGCGAGCCTGCAGATGAGAGCCGCTATCGAAGCGCAGGCCAAACGATGTGCCCGTGACGAGCGAGGCTATATTTGACAGTGCGGAATCGATATCGGATCGGAGAGGGAAATTGGCGGCGGGCAAACCTCCGCGGCTCACCTCCCAGATCTGAGCGTCGGAAGGAACTTCGGCCATGCGTTCTTGCAGTTCGTCGGGAAAGCCGCCGGCACGCGCCGCCAGTAGATCCAAAGTTGACTGGACCACCGGGGTAGAAGCCGCCACCGCGAGACCATGTCCTGGGAACGAAACAGAATCGGCTCCGCGCGTGAGAAGAGCAAACTTCTTGTAAGGCACACGCTGCGCGCCATCGGCAATCAATTTCTGTTCAAGCTGCGCGGTCGAAAAGCCCCCTTGCGCCATCAAGAGGAGATGCTTTCCATCCCATACAACGCAAAGATTTGAGATGTCGCGACGCGGGTCGAGTCCGGCACGCTCAGCCATCGCGTTAAATTGTGGCAATTCGAGTAGCTGTTGGTGGCGGCGATAGAGTTCGCTCGCTTTGAGCTTGTCGAGTTTAACGGAAACAAGCGTCTGAACGTCCGGCGAAATACCCGTGCGGAAAGCATCGTCCACGGAGGCGCCGGTGTGCTGGGAATTAGCGCAACCTGCCGCGAGAAGAATGGCGGCAACAACCGGCGGCAAAGCAAACCAATATTTCACTAAAAATCTCTCTTACGAAAAATGATGATGGAACTGATGAGTACTACGAAGCCGAACACGGCGGAGGTCCATATGGGAGTGACCCAATCCGTTTGCTGATCGATCAGAATCCAATAATGAAGGGCCTTGCCGAGGTCGAAAACTTTGGGAACGATCCAATAGAGGCCCATCCACAGTTGGCGCGACCATTCAGAATCAAGCACCTTAATCATGAATTGGTGCTGCGCCAACAACCCACTGATGAGGCTAAGCGCGACGGGCACCATAACGGAGAGCGCCGCACTCTCCGAAATGACGCCCACGAAAACGACGACGCAAAGAAGAACCGCAAAGACAAAGATCATGACTGGAATCGCCAGCAAAAACCGATAGTTCCAGATGTCGGTTTTGACCGCAAAAATCAGCCAAACCCCGGTCACCATGTAGATCGTGTTTAGGACGACGATCAGGAGGTTGCCAGAATAGCGTCCGAGTAGAAGAGTGGCGCGGCCGATGGGTTTAGAAAGCAGCAATGAGATTCTGCCAGGTTCCAGAACGCTCGGAATTAATCCGGAAGACGCGAAAATGGCGAGAAATGTCCCAAAAACATAGATAGCGACGCATATCCAGGAATAGGAAAGATTGACAAACCGCTGAATGTTATAGATCCGGCGGACCGTGGCTTGTACGCCCAGGGCGGAGATGGCGCCGGCCGCGACATCCACCTGCATCACGAACAAGAAAAGCAGAATGAGCAGAGTAGAGAGGGCGAAGAGACCCCCGAACAACCAGCGGGCGCGGGCTTCCTGAAAAGTGTCCGCAACCAGCGCAACGAAGATTTGAAGAGACATGCGCGGTTTGTTGCTAATCGCCTCTCTCCGCAGTCGCTTTGAGAAAGAGATCTTCGAGCGAAGCACCGGAGGGGGCAAAGCTCTCAATGGAGCCGCCCGCGGCGCGGATTCTATCCATCACAAGGTTGGCGTGTTCGCTGCTAGGGGACTGGATCGCAACGCCGTTAGCCGTACTCAGGATGATGGCGCCAGCCGCGCGAATTTCGTTCAGAGATGAGACGGGCAGGCGGGAGGCATTGACCGTAAAGCCGCTGCCCGCGAGCAACTGGCTGATTTTGCCTTCCAGCACGAGCTTGCCTTGGCGCATGATGGCGACGTATTCGCAGAAGGATTCTACTTCGCTGAGCAGGTGAGAATTGATGAAGACCGTGACCCCTTTGCCGATCAGACGGTTAAGGATATCGTGAATTTCGCGGCGGCCGGCGGGATCGACGCCGTCGGTCGGTTCATCAAGAATGAGGAGTTTCGGATGGTGGACGAGCGCCTGCGCAAGACCGAGCCGTTGCAGCATTCCCTTGGAGTATTTCTTGATGCGGACGCGTCCCCAATCGGAAAGACCAACGAGTTTGAGGAGGCCCGGAATTCGTTTGCGGCGTTCGCCCGCAGGCAACCCGGAAAGGGCGCCGTAGAAATTCAGCATGCCGGCGCCGGTGAGGTAGGTAGGAAAACGATGATTTTCCGGCAGATATCCGACAGGACGGCGGGATTCGTCCAAGCGGATGTCTTTACCAAAGATCCAGGCAGAACCAGACGAAGCATGCACCGCCGAGAGAAGCATTTTTACGAAAGTGGTTTTGCCCGCTCCGTTCGGGCCAAGCAAGCCGAATTTGACTCCAACAGGAACGCGCAGAGTCAGGTTGCAAACGGCTTTTACTTCCTTGCCTCGGAAGCGAGCTCGATATATCTTTTCCAGGCCCTCGGTTTCGATGGCGTTATCTGTGGTGCTCACTCACCTTTTAGGATACGAGACCGGGAACCTCGGACGCCGTGCTAGCATGTCCCTCGGAGGTTGTAGGAGATCATGACTCTAGACGAATTAAAAAACAAATACCAGTCTGTACTGCAAACGATTCAGGACAAAGGTGTTGTCTTGTCCCACATCAATCTGGATGGCCCCAAGCTTTTTATCCAGGGCGCCGCGCCGTCTGAAGCGATCAAGAATGATGTTTGGGACAAAATCAAAGCGGTTGATGCCACATTCAGCGACTTGACCTGCGATTTGTCGGTGGACACAAGCTTGCCGCAGCCACAGCAGCCGGAGCCTGCCGCCGCCGCGGCGGGGGACGGTGGCCGAACGTATACCGTGAAATCGGGCGACACACTGTCGAAAATCGCCAAGGAGTTTTACGGCAACGCAAACGAATACAACAAAATATTCGAGGCCAATCAAGATCAACTGAGCAGTCCCGACAAGATCAATGTGGGCCAGGAATTGAAGATCCCCTAAGAAATATTTTTTGGATTTGAAACAGAAGCCGCTTTTCCTCGCGGGGAGCGGCTTTTGATTTATTTCAGCCCTTCCACATCTGTCAATAGGACGGGCTGCGATTTCGAACCAGGTGCGGGATGCACTTCGACGCGATCGAGAACGGCATCCTTCACCTGATCGAGAGATAACCCATTGCTCCAAGTGGCCGCAAACGGTTTCTCCCAATCGATTTCAACGTTACTCATGCGCAAGCCGCGCATTTCACGAACAGTCAAGGCTGTGGCGGTGTGTTCGTATGGAGCGCTGGCGTCGGAAGAGACGAAAAGCTTGACATTATCGAGCCGCACGCCTTCGAGCCAGCTGTCCGGATGCCCGTTGATGACGGAAGCACCCGTGCCATGTGCGATTACGTTCTGAATGATGACGTTGCGAATTTTGCCGGCGGCGGGCTCGTTCGCGCGCTTATTGCCGTCCACTTCGCTGCGCCGCTTGATGTTGAAGTGCAGCGGATCGCCATCGCCCCACCAGAACCAATCGAAGCGGCGGGTTTCAATCGTTAGGTTAGAGAGCACCACATCTTCGACGATGCCGCCATCGAAAACCATAAAAGCGATGCCGCGGTTGGAGTTGGTGATCACGACGTTATCGATGTTGACGCGCCGGATGGCGTTGGAATTGCCGTCGCAAAACTTAATCGCGCTCGAGGCGGAGGAGAAACGGCAATTGGTGACGGTAACGTTTTCGACGGGCAGAGCGGGTCCCCAGATGTCAGCCGAGTAGAAAACCAGCGCATCATCGCCGGTTTCCACAGTGGAATTGGAAATGCGAACATCCTGGCAACCGTCGGGGTCAATGCCATCGGCCCAGACGCCTTCCTTTTGGCTCGAGTAGATGTAGACACCGTCAATGAGCAGGCGTTTACAGGCGTAAGGGTTGATGGTCCAACTGCGCGAGCGGAGGAATTTAAGGCCGGTGATGCGCACGTCATTACAACGCAAAAGGAGGACGAGACGCGGATAGATTTTCTCATGGCCGAAGCCGTGCGGAAAGGGGCGCATCAGTGGCTTTCCCGTTGCTTCCATGAGGTGCTGGTTCGAAAGAATGTAGTAATCGGTAAAGTTGTTAGGGTGCCATTCGTAGGAGGATTGGCCATCGAGCGTCCCGCGGCCTTCGATCGCGATGTCGTGCAGGTCTTCGCCGGAGATGAGAGCGGACTTGGGCGCGGGATCGAACTGGGCGCCGTCGAGCGAGGCGAAGAGAGTGGCGCCGGCTTCGAGATAGAGGCGGACGCCGGAGCGCAGGTGTAGTTGGCCGGTGGTGTATTCGCCGGGACCAATGTAAACGGTACCTCCACCCGCTTTGCCGCAGGCATCGATGGTTTGCTGGATGGCCGTGCGAGCGTTACCAGCTTTGTGGCCAGTGGCGCCGTAGTTTTTGACGTTGAAGACGGATTGAGCGGAGAGGAGGCCAGCCGAGAGAGTGACGACTGTTAGGAGGCAACGAGGCATCCTAGAGAGCGTATCACCCCATAAGCGCTAACTTAACGTCCGAATCGCTTTCTGGGGCGGTCGTCCTTGAATCGATTGTTGGTAAACACTGGCCGACTACGCCGGAGTAATGCGAGAGTTCGGGTAGCTCTCAGATTACCGACTTACAAATAATAAGCCGCATCTTTGGTGCAAAGGCGATCTTTCCCCAACTGACAAGCAGTTCACCCCGTCGTAGATCGTGCGGCACAAGGCGGTCGAGTGGAGGCTTCTATCGAAAATTGTCCACCATCATGATGTCGCTCTGCTCCCGCTCTACAGTCACATAGAGAATCCAACGACCGTCGTGCGAGACGGAGAACGAGGGCCCGTCTTCATTAATGCGAGTGTTCTCTGGCAGTATAGAAACTGTCGTTACCTTGTTCGAGCCGAAATCTAAGCAATTGATGGTTGGACCAGCGGCCGTATCGCGATCGATCAAACACGTGCCTTCGTCAAAAAGGCCCCAATGCAAAGTTGTTCCGTTGTTGATAATCAGTGTATCCGGCCCGCCCTCCACCGGCTTTCGCCAGATGCCCCGTTGCTCCCATTTCGTGTAATACACAAATTTGCCGTCGCGAGACTCGAAGGCGTCGGCACCGCCATCCTTCGTCACCTGGATGGCCGTTCCTCCCCCAAACGGAACCTTCCATATCTGAAAAACCCCGCTGCGATCCGATTCGAAATAGATCCATTTGCCGTCGTGAGACCAACTCGGCATATCGTCCTCTGAGCTTTCGGACGTAATACGACGAACCGGGCCACCTTGGGCGGAGACCACATAAATATCCGCTGACAGCGAATCGGTCGAGTCGAAGGCGAGATAGCGGCCGTCGGGGGACCAGCGGGGGGTACCTGCTTCCGCCTTGACGTCCTTTTGATCAGTGACCTGAACGGCATTCGAGCCATCGCTATCGGAAACCCAAATCTCCACTGCCCCGCTCCGGGACGATGTGAACGCGATCCGACTCCCATCCGGTGAGTATTGTGGATTCGTGTCCATCCGTGTAGAGGAAATCAACCTCGTTGGTGCGCTGGGCGCGCGGGCAGACGTGCCGTGCGTAAAGGCCGGGCCGTTGACACGCCAGATGTCGGTATCTTCAGACGAGTCTACGAATACCAATTGGTTACCTTTCGCTGAAATCGCCGGATAACTAGGGTTGTAACCGGGCAATGCCAGGGGTGTGGGAACCCTGCCGTCTAAGGCGACAGTCCACAAACTCCGTGCTGCGGGAAATACGAGCCGGCGGCCATCCGAAGTCCACGCCAACCCCAACAATGCGAGGTCAGTTTCTTTCGGAGTGACCTGCCGCGGTTCACCCGCCGGGGCCTTTCGAGCGGACAAGGGTAGGACGTAAAGTTGCGCATGCTCTGGGTACTTTACCAAGGAGCGCGCAAAGGCCAGGCGACGCCCGTCTGGCGAAATCGAGGGGGAGCCGTCGCCCCAACTCCGATCGGGTGGCGAGGTTAACGGTTGCATTTCTCCGTCGTCCACCGACAACAAAAAAATCATATTCGGTCCGCCCTGATATTTCCGCGCTACGACCGCAAGAGACTGTCCGTCAGGAAACCATGCCAGCTGACTGTCTGGGGTTGAATTCTCACCAAACCAGAACGAGGCTAATGGACGTCCGGGATGCTCGGGATCTACTTGCTTCGGGAGATTGGCCAAGACACGTGCTGGGCCGCCCAGCGCCGGAGTCAGGACGATTTCACTACCAGATTTTCCAACACGGCAAAATGCGATACGGCGGCCATCGGGAGACCATACCGGACTGAATTCGGGCCGAGGATCGCTGGTCAGCCTCAAAGCCCTGTTCTCGCCAACTAGCTTGACGTAGATGTCTAAGTTGTTGCCCTTTTCCCCATCCCACGAGAACGCGATTTGGCTGCCATCCGGAGAAAGCGTCGGGGTCGTTTCGCGCCCGGGGTAACTCGTTGCAGGAACCACGTGCAGCGCAGCACTGTCTTCTTGTTTCCTAAACCAAAGCAGCCAACTCGTGATGCCAACCGCAAGCACCAGCGCCGCAGCACCGGCGATGAACCAAGCTCGCGGGCGGGTTTGCGGAATCTCTTCCTTAGGAGGTGCAACGCCAGTGTGCTCCGATCTTTCCTGTTGGACAACGCCTGCCAGCGGCGCGATAAATCGATAGCCCTCGCGCGGAAGTGTTTCAATAAAACGCGGAGCGGCGGCGTTGTCGAGCAACACTCCTCGGATCTGACGAATGCAGAAGTTGATACTTCGCTCAACATCAATGGAAACGTCGTTACCCCAGACACGCTGGCGGATTTCGTCACGGGCGACAATTTCGGGAGCGCGCTGAATCAGCAAAGTCAGGACTTGGCCGGGCTGATTCTGGAGTTTCAGCCGGATGCCCCGCCTCGAGAGCGTTTGACGATCTATGTCGAGTTCAAACTCCGCGAAGCGGAGGATGTTCTGTCGCTCTGGTGCTTCCCCCGTGGCCATTTCCGCTTCATTCTAGCGCTTCGGTGGCGAGCTAAATACATTGCCAACAATTAGTTGGCTCCTCATCTTGAGGTGAGGAAGAACTAATACCCCGCCTCCTTCCATATCGACGAGTTCTGTGGCAAAGTCAGCTCGCGATGAAACTTTTAGATTTATCGATTTTCCGAACAACAAGGGAAGAAGGTTCGCAGGTGAAGCCGCAAAATCACGGCTTACCGCTAACATGTCAAACCGCCGCTTCTTTCACGTGGTTGGGATCCGGGATTTTTCGAAGATCCGAATAGAGCGACCTTGGCCTCCCAGGACATCGATATGCGAATTGTATTTTTCATGATTTTGTTGGCGGTCCGAATTTGCCACGCAAGTGAACCGTCGAATGGATGGAGCGACCGGTTCTCAGAGGGCAAAGCTCTCCTCACCTCAGGGAACTATGCGGCTGCGGCCCGTGCTTTCAGGGAAGCACTGGGTATCGCCGTACATTCTGCCGTCACCGATCAACAGTTGGTCGAACTCCATGATGCTCTCGCTGGAGCCTATGCGGAAGCAGGGCAATTTGCGGAATCCGAAGGCGAGTATCGGTGCGCGCTGGCTCTGGTAGAAAAAGCCGAGGGCCGGCATTCGCTGAATTATGCCTTCCTGCTCGCCACCATGGCCATTCTCCCCACGCAAACCGGCAATCGTGACGAAGTCATCGCGCTGTTGCGCGAGGCAATCGCGGCCCACGTACGAGTTGGCTACAGCGAGAACATCACTATCATCCGCGAATGCCTGGCTCAAATCCTCCGGAAAGAGAAGCGTTATCAGGAAGAGGAGCCATTGCTGCTCGACGCGCTTGCCGATCTCACCAAACAGAAGGAGGCAACCCCGGCTCTGATTTGTTCAGCTTTAAACAATCTTGCGGTGCTCCGCTTCGATCAGGGGCGCTACGAAGAATCTATCAACCTGCAGGAACAATCGATTCGAGTTTGGCAGATATCTTCCGGGAAAGAACACCCATCGCTTATTGCGCCCTTGAACGATATGGCGCTTGCCTACGTGCGAATGGGTCGCTTTGACGACGCCGACGTCACTTATCGACGTGCCATCGATATCTGTCGAAGAACTCTCGGTGAGGACCACATCGCGTATGGTGTGCTTCTCAAGAACTACGCGTTTGTCCTGCGCAAGCTCGGCCGTGGACGCGAGGCCAAAAAAATGGAAACGCAGGGCCGAATGATTCAGCGCGCAGTCAATCGCCGCAACGGAGTGGGAGCGACAGTCAGCGTGACTGCCCTCCGTTCCGACCCTACAGTCAGCGACCCCAGGTAGTTAGTTGAAACAACGGTCCAGAGGAACAGTCATGAACACATTTTGGGATTGTCGCGTCGATGCCGGCTTAGGCGAAATCTATAAAACACTGAAACGTTGCGGCGGATCTTGGCTCGTCACCGCCGATCACGGCAACGCCGAAACCATGATCGACCCCGTCACCAAAGGCCCACACACTGCAAAGTCGCGAACACGCGATGGCGTCCGCGGCATGGCACACAATCTAGTCTACAAGCGCGCCTTTCCCGCCAGCTATAGCAGAATTAATTGAGATCAAGTTGAACCAAATCTTGGCTGCCCCTAGCTGCTGTCGTATAAGCAAGTCTCTTGCGATCCGGTGTGACGGCAAGGTCACCCTCGTAATTCAGGGGCGTAGGAGCGATGTCTACCGATTGGCCCGACGCGAATGAGTAGAAGCGAAAGGCGCGCGGCCGCCCGGTCGGCGTACACCCGACGTAATAAATGCCGTTTTCCACAACCTCGAACCCGCCCCACAGCGCGTAGTCTTTCACCAGACGAATCTCCGGATTCTTCAGGGCATCGCCGGAGAGAGATCGGCCATAGATCCCAGGTTGCTCGAATTTGCCGTAGAGCAGCAAACCACGGCCGGGCGCCTCCTGCGCACAGCAGCCAGACCAAAGACGCTGCGGCGTGCCGCCAGCCGCGGAAACCTGAGAAATCATAGGCCCTTCTGGACGGGTCTCGGTCATATAGATGACTTTGCCGTCGAGCGAAAACATGGGGACGGTAAAGCCTGGCCTTTCATGAGTGATTTGACGGGTGACTCCATCTTGCACGCGAATCATGTAAACTTGCGCTTCGTCCGGAAGCCGCGCGTGAAACACCAGGAAACCGCTATCGGGAGACCAGTGCGGGTAGCCTGCGATATAAGCGCCAATATGCGTCAATTGACGCGGATTTTGGCCGTCTGAATCGGCGAGCCAAATCTCGGACGCGCCACTGCGACTGCTCCTGAACGCTAACAGGCGGCCGTCGGGAGAGAATTGCGGCTGAGCCTCATTCGCCGTCGAATAAACGAAGCGCTGGGCCTCTCCGGTCACTCGCAATCCGTTCACTGGCAGACTCCAGATATCGTCATCATCCAAACGGCGGGAAGCGACCAGGCGCGATCCCGATGCATCGATTGCAAGGCCGCTTAATCTTGCACTGGCAATGTAAGCAAGCTTCGCGACGCCCCCGATGGGCGCTTGCATAACTCTTGTTCCGTCTCGATCGAGGAAAAGAATACGTTTGCTATCCGACAACCAAACTGGCGTTGTTGCGTTACCGGAAGTATTAAAAACCACCAAAGGTTCGCCATCAGGGTCGAGTTTACCCGTAACGCGCTGGACAAATATTTTGCTATTCATAGGACTGGCGTAACGGGCAAAAGCAAGCCACCGTCCATCGGGCGAAAATGCCGGCGAACTCTCGCCTTCAGGACTGCTAGATCGCGCGAAGAGCGGGCGCACGCTGCCTGAATCCAGGGACAACAGAAACAGCGCGTGGTGACTGGAGGGACCAAGTTCGCTGGTGAAGCAAAGCCACTTTCCGTCGGCAGACCAGCTCATCATTCGCCCGGATCCGGAAACAAAGTCCCCGATTTGGACCCGGTGCAGAATTCGCTCGGTGCCGCCAATAGAGGGGATCAACATGATGTCGGATTCGGAGTCGGTTCGGCGGCGCAGAAAGGCAATCTGCTTGCCCTCCGGCGACCACGCCGGAAAACTGTCATCGGCAGGGTCCTGAGTGAGGCGCAGGGGCCGCTCCTCGCCCAACAGTTTCACATAGATGTGGCGGCGAGCATCTTCACCATCCCAGGAAAAGGCAACTTGGCGGCCATCAGGCGATAGCGAGGGTTCACGTTCATCGCCTGGATAACTGGTCACTGGAGAAATGCCGGATACCCTTACCTGCACATCGCGTCTCGCGATCCAAAATGCGGCCACTGCAACGGTGAGCATCGCCGCAAGCGCAATTGAAACGATCGCCCAACGCTGGCGATTGGGTCTGACGGCGACATCCGTAATCTCTTCCTTAGCAGGCGCAAGACCACTCGGCTCCGATCTCTCCTCTTGGACAACGCCTTCCAGCGGCGCGATAAATCGATAGCCCTCGCGAGGAAGTGTTTCGATAAAACGCGGAGCGGCAGCGTTGTCGAGCAACACTCCGCGTATTTGACGAATGCAGAAGTTGATGCTTCGCTCGATATCGATGTAAACGTTGTTACCCCAGACGCGCTGCCGGATTTCGTTACGGGAGACAACTTCGGGAGCGCGCTGAATCAGCAAAGCCAGAACTTGGCAAGGCTGGTTCTGGAGTTTCAGCCGGATACCCCGCCGCGAAAGCGTTTGACGACCCAAGTCGAGTTCAAACTCCCCGAAGCGGAGGATGTTCTGTTGCGCTGGTGCTTCCCCCGTGGCCATTCCCCGCTTTATTCTAGCGCTTCGCTGGCGAGCTAACTACATTGCCAACAACTAGTTGGCTCCTCATCTCGAGGTGAGGAAGAACTAACACCCGGCCTCATTCCCTATTGCTTGCGTTCTATGGCAAAGTGAGCCTCACGAAGAAACTTCCGGACGCATCGATTTTCCGGAGATCAAAGAAAGAAGGTCACTTGAAACTAAAACGAATTGCCTCATCATTACTCGCCGCCGTATTAACTTCGGCAACCCGCTTGATGGGCCAGAACGTGATTACCAAGCTCAACCAACCAAAGGTGAGAACAATGAGCAGGAAACAGTTGAGGACACCCTTGTGCGGTCTGTTGCTGTTGCTGTTTATTCCATTGACCGGCAGATCCGATGTCGTTCAGGACTGGGACGCCATCATGCAGGCCACCGTCAGTTCGCAACCCCCCTTCCCGCAGGCTCGATTTGCGGCGATTACCCAACTTGCCGTATTCGAGGCGGTCAACGCAATCACACGAGAATACAAGCCGTACCTCGGAACGATAACCGCACCGCACGATGCGTCGCCTGAAGCTGCTGCTGCCGCTGCCGCTTATGGAGTCCTTAGTAATTACTTCCCTACCAGCCTCTCCACACTGAGTGCCACGTATGCAAGTTCACTCGCGGCGATCCCAGACGGCCCTAGGAAGAGGGCAGGAATTGCCACCGGCCAGGCCGCTGCGGCCGCCATGATCGCGGCGCGCGCGAACGACGGTTCGAGCCCGCTCGAATACTTTCTACCCACCTCGTCGAATCCCGGCGTTTGGCAACTAACGCCCAGTTGCCCGGCGGCCGGTGGACTATTTTTCAATTGGCAGAACGTGACGCCCTTCGGTATCCGGAGCGCCAGTCAGTTCTTTCTGGGTCCACCTCCCGCCCTCACGAGTGGCCGGTATACGCGGGCCTATGACGAGGTGAAGGAGGTAGGTGACGTGAACAGCACCGAGCGGCCGCAAGACCGGACGAATGTAGCCCTGTTCTACGACTATGACGTGCCAGTTCTCATTTTTAACGACGCCGCAAGACAGATCACGACCGCGAAGCCCAGATCACTATCCGAGAACGCGCACGACTTTGCGCTCATCAACATGGCTATCAGTGATGCGGCAGTTGCAACCTTTTACAACAAGTACCTCTACAAATTCTGGCGGCCGGAAACCGCGATTCACGATGCTGGCAATGACGGCAATGACAAGACCACCCCGGACCCCAACTTCCAGCCCCTGATCGAGACGCCTTGCTTCCCCTCCTATCCTTCCGCCCATGGCACTTTAAGCAACGCTGCGAGAGAAATGATGGAGAAGATCTATGGCGAGGGCCCGTTCTCGATTACCCTGTCGACGCCGGCGCTCCCAGGCGTGACGCTGCATTACTCAAGACTTGAGGAGATCACCGATGACATCTCGGATGCGCGCGTTTATGGAGGAATCCACTTCCGCACTGATCAGGACGCCGGAGCCCTGCTGGGGACCCGCATTGGCGATTACATCTACGATCACAAGCTCCGGCATGGCGGGGAGTGTGACTACCGATTCCCAAGAGGAAACGAATGGTAGTAATTCAACGAAAAGAACTCTGCTCGACACAGCGGCAATGAACGGAAGATCAGGTAGATCAACACTGCTGAGCGGCAGGTGAATCAGTAGTTCCGTTTAACGCGGCCGTCTTTGCCGTCGCTGGCTTCGCGGCGGCCGCGTTGTGATGGATGCTTCGGGGACCTCTGTTGGATTCGGAGGAGAAAGACATGCGATTCGTATTGTGTATTCTTCTGCTGGCTGTTCGGAGCGGCCACGCAAGCGAAACGTCGAAAGGCTGGAGTGACTGGCTCTCGGAGGCCAAAGCGCTGCGCAACACCGGAAATTATTCGGCTGCAGCCCATGCCTTCCGGGAAGCGCTGGCCACCGCCGCCCACTCAAACATTGATGAGCGTCAGTTGGTCGTACTCCACGATGCGCTTGCCGGAGCCTATGCTGAGGCTGGGCAATTTGCCGAAGCAGAGGGTGAGTACCGGCGCGCCCTGGCGCTGGTAGAGAAGGCCGAGGGTCAAGATTCGCTGCACTATGCAGTATTGCTTGGCGACATCGCCATTCTTCCCACACAAACCGGCAATCGTGAAGAAGTGATAGCGCTGTTGCACCAGGCAATCGCGGTCAACGCACGAATTGGCTCCCCGGTGGACATCACGGTCGCGCGCGAATGCCTGGCGCAGATCCTCAGGAGGGAGAAGCGCTATCAGGAAGCGGAGCCATTGCTGCTGGACGCGATTGCCGATTTCGCCAAACAGAAGGTGGCAGACCCAGCCCCCATGGCGGCCGCCTTGAACAATCTCGCAGTGCTCCGCTTCGATCAACAGCGCTACCAGGAGTCTGTCGATCTGCAGCTCGAATCGATTCGGGTATGGGAGACGGCGTTGGGCAAAGAACATCCGTCTCTGATTGCGCCATTGAATAATCTGGCGACAACCTACGTGAAGATGGGGCGCTTTGACGATGCCGACGTCACTTATCAACGCGCCATCAGTGTTTGTAGGAAGACTCTGGGTGAGGACCACCTCGATTATGCCGTCCTCCTAGAAAACTATGCGGTTGTCTTGCGGAAACTCGGTCGCAAGCGCGAAGCTAAGAAGTTCCAAGCGCAAGGTCAGCAGATTGAGCGAGCGTCCGATCGCCACAACGGAGTAAGCTCGACGGTCAGTGTGACTGCTCTCCGTTCTGACCGTACCGCGAGCGACCCCCGGTAGCTAGTTGAAACGACGGTCCAGAGCATGGCGGGTATTCGTAGTTTCAGTCCACTCATCTCCCACTCGGTCAGGTATCGCCGTTCCGCGGCACGCTCCTGCTGGGATGTGAGTGGGCTGCAAAGCGCTGAATTCACAACGGGTCCGAGGATTTTCACGGATTAGTCCCGATAAACGCCGCCGCGTCCCGCGATTCATCAGACTCAGCCTTCCTCGTTTCCGCTGCCTTCAGGATCAAACCCCTACTGCTGCCCTGTATTGGCAACCGGCTTCACGTAATGCACAATCCCTCGCGAGTCGTGAATCCAGTTGCGCGCAATCAGCTCCACTTTCATGTCCGGGCGCGCTTGCACTTCCACGCGGCCCGTTGTCTTTTCTTCCGACGTTAGCATGACCGGCGTACTATCATCTACCCTCACTGCGGCATAAACGGCGCCGCGTGTCTGCTCCGGCGGCCATGTCACAACCAGGTTCTCTCCGCGGCTCTTCACACTCAGCGAGATTATCGGCGAAGGTACTTGCAGGTACGCCACATAGCCAACCAGACATCCCAAAAGAGCCGCCAACGGCAGAACCATCACCAAACGTGCCGTCGTGCTTGCTGGCTTCTTCTGGTGCAGAAGTTCCATCTGCTCGTAGGGATCGGGCATCCCGTCGATCTCTTCCACGGCCCGCGCTTCTGGACGCAAGGCGATCGCGTTTCCTGGCGGCACTGCGGCTAGCCCACCCCGCCGTATTGGCTCCAATTCGCCGGCCCCCCTCGTTGAAGGTCGCGGCACAACCGGCCCCTCTGACAAACCCTCGAGTTCGTGATTACTAGATGGCTCGTTCACTTCCGCGGAACGAATCGCTTCCTCCTCTTCCTTCGGACGAACCTGCCCAATACTCAAGCTCTGGCGCCGCGTTCTTCGATTCTGCACCGGCGGTGGCAGTGGTGTCGACGCTACAGCGGGTTTCGATTCCACTACGGGCGCAACTGGTCGCGCCGTTGGCGGTTCTTCTTCCAACGGGGTCTGCGCCACTGCGGCCATATCCGCCTCAGCCGCCCGGCGCGCGGCAGACGGATTCGAAGCTGGCGCTGGAATCGAGGCGACCGGCCCGTTCGCCGCTTTTGCATTTCGCCCAGGCAACGGCAAAATGATAGCGTTCTGCGCACAATCGCGCGCCAGAGACCTTTCGTCGCTCCTTACCAGAAACCCAAACCGCGTCGGCTGAAACCGTTCCGGCTTTACCAACACCGTTAGCATCCCCGCACGCGCAAAATAGTGGTCGAAAAGGTCGGCTTCCCGATCCGTGAGAAACAACGGCCCCCGGGTATGCGCCAAAAACCAACCCACTACCTCCAATCCTTCCAGCTCGGGATCAAGTGCTGCGCCTTCGATTTGCGCGCTCAGCTGTTCAAGATCGCGATCGGACAGCAAAAACGACGGCCCCGCCGCATGTTCACACGCAATCGGACGATACGCTTCCAACCGCGTGCCCCTATCGTCAATCTTCCCAAATAACAATCCGCCTTCTTCAATCCCTCCATGCGGAATCTTGCGGTACCCTTCATTCACCGCAAAATCGATCTCATGAAACAGCGGCAATGAATACGTCACCGCCTTTGCGGCTCCAGGGATCGCCCAATATGCGTATTCGTTCCGCTTCTCCGTTGCGCTCTCTGGTTTGTTTTCGCGAGTCATTTATGAATAAGCGCCGTTGTTGGCATGCACGGATAGTAGATGCTTACGGTCCCCGACGGCTCATCAGACTCCACAGCTTCTTCTTCTAGCGTGTAGTAATAGGTTACAACGCCCATCCCGATCATGAGCAGCAGAATCGCAACCAGCCAGCTACTCGCCCGCAGGCCGGCAATCTTCTCGGCGGACACAATCTCCGCTGTATAGCCCACTACGCCGGCTGCCAGCGCAAAACCAAAACCCAGCTTCCAGCCCCACTGCATGAGGTCAAGCACCGCCTGCCCGCCAATTTCCGACCATGCGGTGAAAATGGCCACTAAAGCCAGTAAGAACTCGCACACATAAGCGAACCGCAACAGTTTTTCGGTCATTCCCGCGCCCTCTCATTCTACGATGAGATGTAGGCAAGAACGCCTGCTGGATTACCGGATGCCCGCCGACCCCTATTCTTCGGCTGTTTTGGAGAGATCACTGTTCTCATGAAAGTTGCTATTGAAGGTATCGAACTGCATCTGGCCCATGCCGACGAGTTAAACGTCGCCTGGGTCGGTCAGGAAGAGGCCATGCGCCAGCTCATGGCGGCTTGGATGGTCCTGAACGACCAGGACGTCCCCATGAATCCCCGCCTGCTCGGCAAACCCGGTGTAGGCAAGACTACCATGGCCTATGCGGCCGGCAAACGCCTCGGCCGCGAAGTCTACATCGTCCAGGCCACCGTCGATACGCGGCCCGAGGATCTTCTCATCACGCCCGTGGTCGAAGGCTCCGCGCGCTTGAAGTACGTGGCTTCTCCGCTCGTCACCGCCATGCTCCGCGGCGGAGTCGCCATTCTCGACGAAGGTAACCGCATGAGCGAAAAAAGTTGGGCCAGCTTAGCTCCGCTCCTCGACAACCGCCGTTACATCGAGTCCATCGTCGCCGGCCTGAAGGTAAGAGCTCATCGCGATTTTCGTTTCGTCGCCACGATGAATGACGATTCCTCCACCTTCGATCTCCCCGAATACATCCATTCGCGCCTGCAGCCGCAAATCCTCATCGATTTTCCCGAGCGCGAAGAGGAGCTTGCCATCCTCCGCGAAAACTTGCCCTTTTCTCCCGACGACGTCCTCCAATACGTCACCGATTTTCTACAGCAATCCCACGCCTCCGATGAAAGCTACACCGTCCGCGACGGCGTCAACATCGCTCGCTTTGCGCTGAAGCTC
>PMSX01000172.1 GCA_003167495.1 Bryobacterales bacterium
CCGGTTCGTCGCCGACCCTCATTCCTTCGTTGCCAGATCCGGATGATGGCGAGTATTCTCATTTCGTAAACTCGCTGTTTCGCTTTGAGCACGATGTGAACTCGCGCTTTTCTTACCGCATCGGCTACGGTATCGTCGATTCTTCGCGAGACTACACAAATGGTCCTGCGGGTCCGGTAAATGAATATACTTTTCAGCCGGCCTTCAATACGTCTGATAAGTATTCGGGCCGGTTGGACACTTTGCAAGCGCGCGCGAACTACCTGTTGGGCTCGCATCAAACGCTGACAGCTGGCTATGAGTTCCAGCGCGAGAACTACGCCGAGCTTGCAACTGATCAGAACCCCGACATAAGCCAGCGTACCTACAACCTGACCAAAGCGCGGCAACAAACCAATGCTGTTTTTGCACAAGATGAAATTCGTCTACTCGACGGCCGGTTTCAAGTCCTGCTTTCCGGGCGCTTTACCCAGGTGTCTTTGGCCGAACCGTTGTTCGTGGGCGCAGCCGTCTCGCCGTATGCCGCCGTCCCGCTGCCGGCGCCGCCGCACGCCTTCACCGGCGACGCGGCTCTTTCTTACTTCTTCAAACGCAGTTCAACCAAGCTGCGCGCCCACGCCGGAAACAGTTTCCGAACCCCGTCGATCTATGAACGGTTTGGCGGATATTTCTACGGTGGCGTCTACTATCCGTTGGGTGATCCGAATCTTGCGCCTGAGCGCGCGGTCTCGTTCGATTCCGGCTTTGATCAGTATTTATCGCACGAACACGTCAAAGTGAGTGCCAGTTACTTCTATTCCCGCTTGCAGCAAGTGATCGGGTACGCAAGCTTCCCGCCGAACTATACCGACGTCTATGGGCGAACGGCCGGATACTATCCTCTACCGGGCGGCATAGCGCGCGGAGTGGAGTTGTCCGCTGACGTGCACCCAACGCGCAAGACAAGCGTGAAGGCTTCCTACGTCTATACGAATGCCCGCGACCGCGAATCGCAATATTACACCGGCACGGCGATTGATCCTATCGAAACACCGCGAATTTCGCCGCAAGTCTTCACTGCGGTTGCTTCTCAACAACTAACTGAACGCATCGATCTGGCCATGGACTTCTCGGGCGGGAGCAGCTACCTGTATCCGATCTACGGATATGACGCCTCGTTCAACTACCAGCCGTTTGCTTATCGCTTTGCCGGGCCGAAATTGTTAGGGCTTTCCGCAGGCTACACGTTGCCCATTGGGGAGCGCATCACCGCTCGGTTTTATGCCCGCGTGTCAAACGCGCTGAACCAGAACTACTACGCTGAGGGGTTCGTAACGCCAGGGCGGTGGGCGGTGGGCGGCCTGCGTCTCTCCTTTTGAATCGCCGCGTCTTTACGTTGCAAAGCACTTGCCTCTCTCGTATACTTGACGGGAGGGGCAAAGTGCTTATATGGCTTTTGCACAACGAGTTAGAGAGTACAACGAACCGATCCCGATAGACCACCGGGCGGCTGACAATTTGCGTTTCATCCGCGACACGATGGAGCGCGCCGTTTCCTTCACCGCCGTGCCTGGCTGGGGCGGCGTTGCTATGGGCATAACTGCTGTGGCGACTGGAATCATAGCTTTTCCTATGCCCGCGCAACGGCAGTTCTTGGCTTGGCTGGTGGAAGCCGTCCTGGCGCTCACTATCGGCTGCTTCGCCGTGCGAATGAAATCGCGGCGCCTAGCCCTTTCGCTCAATTCGCGCCCGGCGCGCCGCGCGTTGCTCAGTTTTGTACCACCCTTGCTGGCCGGCGCCTTTTTAACAACTGTATTGTACCGGGTGGATTTGCTAACAGTGCTGCCCGGACTCTGGCTTTTGCTCTATGGAGCTGCTGTCGTGACCGGTGGTGCATTTTCGGTCCGAATTGTACCGGTTATGGGGATTTGTTTTATGTTGCTAGGCGGTGTTGCCCTGCTAGCGCCGGTAATTTCCGGCAATGTTTTTCTCATGTTGGGGTTTGGGCTGATGCATATTGTGTTCGGAATTTTGATTGCTAGGAGGCACGGTGGGTAGACCAGCCATTGCACGATTACCCGATGCGCCGGCGAAAGGCCGGACATCCAAAACTGCCAAGCAGGGTGCGCCCCAGGATACGGTGGAGGCAACTTTACCGAATCTCGACCGCATTATTCACGAACACATGCGTCTCGGTATCGTGACTGCCTTGGCAGTGAATGATTCGCTGACGTTCAACGAATTGAAAAAGCTCTTGCAAACCAGTGACGGCAATTTGAGCGTACATGCTCGCAGGCTGGAAGAAGCCGAGTACGTGGTCTGCACCAAGAGCTTTGAAGGGCGCATGCCGAAGAGCGAATACCGTCTCACTTCGGCTGGCCGCAAAGCCTTTGAACGGTACTTGAATCACATGGAAGCTTTGATTCAAGCCGCTCGCGAAAGATAGGATCGTAAAACACGAAACATGGAGCGTCGTGAATTGCTGGCTGCACTGAGTGGGTCTGCCTTGGTCGGGTCTGTCGACCGGGCTGCGGGCACACCAAATACGTTCTTAGAAGTAAAGACTTGGCGGTTTCATAATAGTCAGGAAAATCAGCCCACCCGGGTAGCCGATTATTTGGAAGCTGGACTTGGTCCGGCGTTGGATCGCGCGGGCTCGAAGCTTGCCGGCGTCTTCTCAAACGTGATTGGTCCAGACGGTCCATACTTCGTCAGCATCAGCGAATTTTCTTCTTTGGCCGCAATGCAAGAAGCGCTGATCAAAGTGGCATCGGACGAGGTTCACCACAAGGAACTGCAAAAGCTAAGTGACGGTTCTGGATTGCCATTTGTGCGGGTCGAAAGCAGCCTGCTGCGCAGTTTTGACGGGATGCCCGAAGTCGCTATTCCCGATGCCACCGAAAAACGGTTGCCACGAATTTTTGAATTGCGGACTTATGAATCCCAATCGTTCGTCACCCTGGCCCGCAAAGTCGGCATGTTCAATACCGGCGAAATGGGGATCTTCCAACGTCTGGGCATGCGGCCGGTATTCTTCGGCGAAACGATTAT
>PMSX01000313.1 GCA_003167495.1 Bryobacterales bacterium
GAAGGCTCCAGCACCTTGATCGTGCACAGGTCGGCTCTCGATCTTTATTTTGTGTGAGCGACAAGTACGGCGGAGATGGGTGAAACGAAGTGTGGTTTGTAAGGGGTTGATAGAAAAGGAGTTGGAAGATGAAATAAATTTGGGATCGGCGGTGATCGTGATTTTCGGGGCGTGGGGCCTAGGAGGCGATCTCTCGCGTCCACGGGTCCCGCAAAACCGCCGCAAAACCGCAAAACCCGCAAAACGTCCCGCAGACAAACTCGGGACAGTGCACGAGCCGGTCGGAATTGGAAATGGCGTCGCACGTAAAATCAATAACTTACAAAAATGTTTGGATCTGTAAGTTGTTGATTCTTCGTTCGGAAATTCTTTTCTCCGACAGGCTCGCACTCAAACACCATTCGAGCGCAATCCCTCGTCACCAGTTCCCGCCCGGCGGCCAATGCGCAGTCTCCCACCAACAGCCCCCCCAACCTCACCCCAAAATCTCGTTCAAAAGCCTCGCCAGCCGCAGCCCCGCCTTCTTCAACTGGTCGCGCACAATCGGCTGCATATCATCCATATACTTCTCATCAACCTCGACACTCGTCTCCCGAATCTCGTCCGGCGCCTGCGCGCAAGTATCCGGAAAAGCAACATCCTCCTTCGGAATCGCCAGCCGCTTGTAAACATTCACCACCGCCAGCCGGTGCGCTTCCCAAGCCCAGTCCTCCGCCCCGCCCGCCGAAAAATCCGCACGCTGACCGTCCGGCATATCGGCAATCTCCTTATCCAATTCCGCCGCCAAAGCCGTATCATCCACACCCATGCGGCTCACCAACGGCCCATCCCATAGCGCGTGCACATTCTTCGCATCATCCACCGCCGAATCGAGCGCCTCGCAGTTGCCTCCTTGATCGGCGTCGGAGCTGGCATGCAGCGGTTGATGCAGATCGCCCACCAAATGCACCAGGAATCGCAACGCATCTTCGTCGCTAAACCGCGAATCCGCGTCTGGATCATTGGCCTTCAACTGCGCCGCGAAAAGCCGCACGCGCGCAACGGCGCAATCGTCATTCGCGCAACGGTCGCCAATGTTCGCCCGGCTGTCTTGCAAGGTCAGATTGATGAAATGCCAGTTGCTGGTTCCCGTATCGGCCTTCACTTGATCCGCCCAGATAGACGCTACTGCCATTGCATTAGCCACAACCTCGGGGGTATCTTCCACCTCGAGCAGTTGCGAAACGTTTCGCCGGGCCGCAGCCGTCAAGTGTTGAGCCGCGATGCGCGCCACCACTTGATGGCCTTCTTCCCACCAGCACTGGGCCGGGGTAGGGAAGATAAGCAGCGCGGGAATAACCATTAAAACGATTTTCCGCATGAATACAATAGTTTAGCTCGCAACGAGAGTGAAAGCCAGCCTGTAAATCCCAGCCCATAAATCGAGGACATCTTAGTGGGGGTCGCTAAGATTATTGCATTCAGCGTGACTCATATGATATCGTTTCTATCAGGTGGTACAAAGGAATGGATTTTAATCGACTCACCGAAAAATCGCAGGAAGTCATTCATCTGGCTCAGTCAGCCGCTCTCAAATACGGCAACCAGCAGGTGGATGTCGAACATCTCCTGCTCGCTATGTTGGAGCAGGCAGGTGGGTTAGCTCCGTCGATTCTGTTGCGGGCCGACGTCAAAATTGAGGCTCTGCACAAACGCCTCCTAGCCGAGATCGAAAAGCTTCCAAAGGTCAGCGGCGGGGCCACGCGCGCTGACCAAGTCTATATCACGAACCGCCTTTCGCAGCTTTTTAATACCGCTGAAGAACAGGCCAAGCGGCTGAAAGATGAATACATTTCGATCGAGCATCTGTTGCTGGCTGTGGCCGATGACCAAGGCACGGCGGGCAAACTGTTGCGCGAATTTGGTTTGACGCACGATCGCTTGATGAAAGCGCTGCTCGAAGTGCGTGGACATCAACGCGTGACAACTCAAAATCCCGAAGCCACCTACGAAGCCCTGCAGAAATACGGCCGCGATCTAACCGACGCCGCTTCGAAGGGCAAGCTCGATCCGGTAATAGGCCGCGATGAAGAGATCCGCCGCGTCATTCAAGTGCTAAGCCGTCGCACCAAAAACAACCCCGTGCTGATTGGCGAACCTGGCGTGGGAAAAACAGCGATCGTGGAAGGGCTCGCCCAGCGCATTGTGCGCGGCGACGTGCCCGAAGGTTTAAAAGATAAGCTCGTGGTGTCGCTCGATATGGGCGCGCTCATAGCCGGCGCGAAATTCCGCGGCGAATTCGAAGAACGCTTGAAAGCTGTTTTGAAAGAAGTGCAATCGGCCGAAGGCCGCATCATATTGTTTATCGACGAGCTTCATACCGTGGTCGGGGCAGGGAAGGCCGAAGGCGCTATGGATGCCGGCAACCTCCTCAAGCCCATGCTGGCGCGTGGCGAACTGCATTGCATTGGCGCCACTACGCTCGATGAATACCGCAAATATATTGAAAAAGACGCGGCTTTGGAGCGTCGCTTTCAGACCGTTTTCGTAGACCAACCCACGGTCGAAGACACTATTTCCATTCTGCGCGGCCTACGTGAGCGCTATGAATTGCACCACGGCGTTCGTATCAAAGACGCGGCGTTGGTGGCAGCGGCGGTGCTTTCGAACCGCTATATCAGCGACCGGTTCTTGCCCGACAAGGCCATCGATTTAGTCGATGAAGCAGCAGCTAAGCTGCGTACGGAAATCGATTCCATGCCGAGCGAGCTGGACGAGATTTTGCGCCGCACCATGCAGTTAGAAATCGAGCGCGAGGCCCTGAAAAAAGAGAACGATACCGTTTCGAAGGAACGCCTGCGCCGGATTGAGAAAGAGCTGGCCGAGCTGAAAACGCAGTCGGCGGCCTTGCAGGCGCAATGGAAGACCGAAAAAGAGGGCGTTCAGCGCGTGCGCACCCTGCGCGAGCAAATTGAACAGGTGAAAGTAGAAATCGGTCAAGCCGAACGCGCTTATGACCTGAACAAGGCTGCAGAACTGAAATACGGTACCTTGACCGATCTCGAACGCCGGCTGCACGCCGAGCAAGATCGCGTATCCGGCACGGCGGGCGCCACTCGTTTGCTGAAAGAAGAGGTCGATGAGGAAGATATCGCCGAAGTCGTGAGCCGCTGGACCGGTGTGCCGGTCTCGAAGCTTCTCGAAGGCGAGATGAGGAAGTTGCTCGCGCTTGAAGAAGAATTGCACGAACGTGTGATCGGACAAGATGAGGCCGTGACCGCCGTCGCGGAAGCCGTGCTGCGCGCCCGTTCAGGTTTGAAAGATCCCAAACGGCCCATCGGCAGCTTCCTGTTTCTCGGACCCACCGGCGTAGGCAAAACGGAACTGGCGCGCGCCCTAGCCGAGTTTCTGTTCGATGACGAACGAGCCATGGTGCGCATCGACATGTCGGAATATCAGGAAAAGCACGCGGTGTCGCGACTAATTGGCGCCCCTCCCGGCTACGTGGGTTACGATGAGGGTGGACAGTTGACCGAAGCCGTGCGGCGGCGGCCTTATTCCGTCGTGCTCTTCGACGAAATCGAAAAAGCCCACCATGACGTATTCAATACTTTGTTGCAGGTTTTAGACGATGGGCGTCTTACAGATGGGCAAGGCAGGACCGTAGATTTTAAGAACGTCATTGTTATTATGACGTCGAATATTGGTAGCCATCGGATTCTGGATTATCGCGGTGCCTACGAAGGTAAAGAGTACGGACGCATGAAAGAGGCGGTGCTCGGGGAACTACGGCAAGCGTTCCGGCCGGAGTTCTTGAACCGATTGGACGAAATCATCGTATTCCATGCTTTAACAGAAGAGCATCTTAAACAGATTGTGGACATCCAATTAAGAGGATTGCGGGCGAGACTGGAAGAGCGGCATATCGCTTTGGAACTGACTGACGCTGCGCGGACGCGGCTAGTGCGAAGCGGCTATGATCCTACATACGGAGCACGTCCTTTAAAGCGGGCGATTCAGCGCGAGGTGGAGACGCCCTTGGCAAAGCAAATTCTGGCCGGTGCGGTGCACGACGGTCAAACGGTTTGGATTGACGCCGATGCGGCGGCCAGCGGGTTGCGGTTTGAGATTAAAGCAAGCGCACCTGAAGCGGAAGCGGCAAAGGTTTGATGAAGAAAAATTAGGGTGTAAATCGAATTTCGATTTAGAACGTCAAAAGTGATGGAAGGGGTTAGTGGCGCAAAGACAGAGCCCTGACCCAATAAGAAAGGATTTTAAGGGACATGTCTAACGTGGTCCAATTTCGCCGTACAACGGCAATTCTTACGCTGGTAGCAGCCTCGATCGGAGGCGGTCTGATCGCCGCTTTTGCCGTTTCGCACAACGCTGCTCCGGTACCAGTCGTCGCGCATGCCGACACCAACCCCGCTGTGCAGCGTGCTGCGCAGTTATCGAATTCGTTTGCCGACATTATTGAAAAGGCCTCGCCGGCGGTCGTCAAGATCAGTTCCTCACGGGTGATCAAGGCGTCGGAGCAGCAGGGCAACAATCCGCTCATGAACGACCCGTTCTTCCAGCAGTTTTTCGGCGGACGGGGTAACTCGCGGCCGCGCGATCAGCGCGAATCCGGCCTCGGTTCCGGCGTACTGGTTTCTTCGTCTGGATATATTCTGACGAACAATCACGTTGTCGATAAAGCTACCACTCTCAAGGTTGAGCTTTCCGACGGCCGTATCTTCACCGGCAAAACAGTAGGCGCCGACCCGCAGACTGACGTTGCGGTTGTCAAAATTAGTGCCGACAACCTTCCTACCTTGCCATGGGGAAACTCGGAAGCGGCCCGCGTCGGCGATTTGTGCTTTGCCATCGGCAACCCGTTTGGCCAAGACCATACGGTAACCATGGGCATCGTTAGCGCCAAAGGCCGATCTCTTGAAAAAGGCCTGCGCGTGCAAAACTTCATCCAAACTGACGCAGCTATCAATCCCGGCAACTCCGGCGGTGCGCTGATTAACGCTCATGGCGAACTGATTGGAATGAACACTATGATCCTCACCGGCAGCAATAGCGGATTCGGTGGCGAAGGCGGCAGCATCGGTATCGGTTTCGCTGTTCCCTCCAATATGGCGAAGGGCGTGTTTGACCAACTTGTAAAGAACGGCAAAGTTTCGCGTGGCTATATGGGCGTCTCCTTAGGCGACGTTTCAGCCGAGACAGCTAAAATGCTCGACCTGAAAGGTGCGCGTGGCGCCGAAGTCTCGGTCGTAAATAAAGGCGGCCCCGGCGAAAAGGGTGGCCTCAAGCCAGGCGATATCATCGTCGGCATCGATGGCAAACCGGTCAACAATGCTGACGAATTGACGATGTCCGTGATCTCTCGCCAACCCGGCCAAACCGTTAATCTCGATGTTGTCCGCGACGGCAAATCTATGACTATGTCGGTTGCACTCGGTCAGCGCCCGGGTGGTCTCGAAGCCGATAAGTCTGATGACGGTGATGACAACTCGCAAAACAATGGCGACAACAATGACGGCGAATCCTTTTCGGTTCGCGGCATTCACGTTGAAGCCTTGAGTTCTGACATCGCTCAGCAGCTCGGTATCGGGCCCAGTATCAAAGGCGTCGTTGTGACCAACGTCGATGCCGATAGCGTAGCTGCCGATACTGTCGCCCAAGGTATGGTAATCATCGCAGTGAACCGCCAGCCAGTGGCAAGCGTTCAGGATTTCAAACGCCTGATGAATGCCAATCAAGGTAAAGAGGTTCTTTTGACCTTCAACTTCAGAGGTCAGGTCAGCTACACGGCGGTGCCCGCAAAGTAGTACGTCAACGTTAGAGAATTGGCCTGAAGTTGGACCACTCCATCTTCAGGCCTTTTTTAGTCTCTAAAATATGTGAGTGAAATAGACGCAAGAAATCGCAGCAGCCTAATGTTTCGCTTCTGCATCAAAAAGTAAAGAAAGTAGGAATCAATTGCCGAATAACAACTTCCAAACGCTTCCGGCGTTGCCGCTGAAGAACACAATCCTATTTCCAGGATTGCTGTTGCCGTTGTCGGTAGGCCGCGAAAGCTCTCTGAAGGCTGTGCAAGGTGCGCTGAAAACCGAAGAGAAAGAGGTCATTCTCATTGCGCAGCGCGATCCCCAGGTCGACAGCCCCGAGCAGGACGACCTTTACACGATCGGAACCAAGGCAGTGATCCGTAAATCGTCACGTCTGAACGATGGCGTGATGGAGATCCTCGTACTTGGAGTCGAGCGCGTAGTGGTCGTCAAGCTCGACAATTCGCAGGGCTACCTCACGGCCAGATACCGTGTGCTGCCATTGCCGGTAGACGGCGGCTCAGAGGTAGAAGCCCTTTCCGGTGCGTTACTCGAATTGGCGGCGAAGGCGATTACCTTGGCTCAACCGCAAACTGCCCCTGAAATGACGCGCATGCTGTCCGGCAGCGACGATCCTTTGAAACTGGCTTATTTGCTGGCGAGTATTTTCAGCCTCGATGTCGAGCGCGAACAGGAATTGCTCGAAGCGGAAACGCGCGTCGACGCCCTCCGCCTCATTCATCGCTATCTCTCCCACGAATTACAAGTGCTCGAACTGCGCCAAAAGATTGCTTCCACCGCGCGCGACGAGATGTCTAAGGAGCAAAAAGACTATTTGCTGAAGCAGCAATTGCGTGCGATTCAGCAGGAACTTGGCGAAAAGGACGGCGAAAAAGCCGAGATTGAGTTGCTTCGGGAACGCTTCGAAAAGGCCAATTTACCTGAAGAAGCGAAGAAAGAATTTGAGCGCGAGCTGGCAAAACTCGAACGCTTGCCCAGTGCCGCGCCCGATTTTCACGTCACTCGCAGCTATCTTGAGTTTGTTCTCGATCTGCCGTGGAATGCGCTGACAGAAGACAACCTGGACATTCCGCACGCGCGCACCGTGTTAGATGAAGACCACTTCGGCTTGAAAGAAGTGAAAGAACGGATTCTGGAACACTTGAGTGTGTTGAAGCGGAATCCTGGGGCGAAAGCTCCCATTCTGTGCTTGGTTGGACCTCCCGGCGTTGGCAAAACTTCGTTGGGGCAATCGATCGCGCGCGCGCTCGGACGCAAGTTCGAACGTTTCAGTTTGGGCGGCTTGCACGATGAAGCCGAATTGCGCGGCCACCGGCGTACCTACATCGGCGCCATGGCGGGACGCTTACTGCAAGCCATACGGCGGGCGGGTGCGCAGAATCCGGTGTTACTGCTGGATGAAGTGGACAAGCTGGGACGCGATTTCCGTGGCGATCCATCAGCCGCTCTGCTCGAAGTCTTAGACCCGGAACAAAACAAAACGTTCCGCGACAACTATCTCGACATGGCGTTTGATTTGTCGAAGGTGCTGTTTGTCACCACGGCAAATTCTCTCGATACCATTCCGCAACCGCTGCTCGATCGTATGGAGATCCTGCGCCTCTCCGGCTACAGCGAAGAAGAGAAGCAGCAGATTGCGCGGCGTTATTTGATTCCAAAACAACTCAAAGCCACCGGTCTTTCGGATGAGCAGGTCGAGTTTACCGACCAAGGCTTGCAATCTATCATTCGTAACTACACTCGGGAGGCCGGTTTACGGCGCTTGGAGCGTGCGATTGCAAGTGTGAGTCGCAAAGTGACTTTGCGCTTTGCCGAGAATCAGACGGAAAAGGTGTTCGTCACCCCCGATGTGTTGAACGACATGCTCGGGCCGGAAATGTTCATGCAGGAACAGATGCGCAAGTCTGTCCCGCCCGGTGTTGTGACCGGTTTGGCCTGGACCGAAAGTGGCGGCGATGTTCTCTATATTGAGAGTGCGCTGCTGCCCAACGGTAAGGGCCTCACACTCACTGGTCAACTCGGAGAAGTGATGCAGGAATCGGCGAAGATTGCTCAGAGTTACATCTGGTCGCATGCGGCGGATTTGGGTGTCGACCCCGAGAAGATCAAGGAGAACGGCGTGCACGTCCACGTGCCGGC
>PMSX01000296.1 GCA_003167495.1 Bryobacterales bacterium
CATTTCCTCGGCTGGCATTCAAGGACGGATTTAAAGGATGCCTTTGCAACGTCGTTCGTCAGAAACCGATGACGGCGGTTGACAACATTCTTCGGGATTTTGGCATTCGATACGTAGAGGGGTTCACACCGCCGAATTTCGCAGACCTCGTCGCTGGAGCGCCATTTTCCGAATAGCTAAAGCTCCAGGACGAGTCGCGCTAGGACCAACATTCATGGGTTAGCAGGAGAGAGGGACGATCTCTTTGAGATAGCGGAAGACTCTGCCGATATGCTCCAGCCCTTCGCCAGCCCGTACGAGCACTATGGCACCCTGCCACGTATTGACGAAGAGATTTGCCTTCACGTGCGCCATCCCAGGGGAGTCTCCCAAATCCCGGAATGCCTCGTCAAAAAGGCTGGTGATTCGCTGGAGGGTTTTGAGCGCATTCTCCTTTTCATTACCGCAGAAACTCCATCGGAGTCGGCCGCTGCATGGCCCAGAGCGCAGCCAATCGGATTCGGCTGTTTAGCGTAGAGTCTATACATGCCGTCTAGGAACCCATGGATTCTTTTGTTGGGGGAGAGAGCGGCATCTGCGAGGGTTGCCAAAGGTCCAGCCTCCATGCCTTCCATCAAACTTCCACCGAGCCGATGGACGCGGTTAGTAAAGCCTGCGCCGTTACTCACGAGTAATCTATGCGAGGGTTCAAAGTTGTGCGATTGCGCGTCCTACCTCTAAGTGAAAACTCGCATGTGCCGAGTCCAGGTAGATCCAGTCGAAAGGCCGTGTTTAGAGGACTAATCAATTAGAGACTGCGAACGGCGGTCATGAAAGCTTCGATCTTCCGGGTCGACGAGGTTTTGCTGGATTTGAGATTGCGTTCAATGCATAATCCGGAAAAGAAGGAAAGCACCATTTCCGCAATCGCAGAGGGAGGCATCGTGGGCTTCTCCGCCGCGATATTCATCGCGAGCAGGCGCTGCAACTGTGCCCGATTCTCCGTCACGACCGCATAAGCCTCATCTGGAAGGGTGGCGAACTCCCGCATAGAGTTAACGGAAAAACACCCCTGCTGTGCCCCTTTGTCGAGAGGCTCATTCTTGAGAAGAGTTTCAACGTTCTTCCAGCCAAGGGGCTCCTTCGTGAGAAGTCCCCTCTTTCCCTGGCTCTCAAGGTAGTGCCGCAAGCACGCTAAAAACAGATCTTCCTTGTCTCGAAACTCCGTGTAGAGCCCCGACTTGTTCACGCCTGTGGCCCGTTCCAGCTCCTGGAGGCTGGTGTCCGCAAACCCATGCTTCCAGAAGACGGGCATCGCTTTCTCCAGCACTTCCTCCCGGCCAAAGTTCTTCGGGCGTCCCATGCCCCTAATATCTCATAAAAAACTAAATAGTTCAATATTCCCGAATCAGCACCCTTGCCCCATCATCTCAAGAACTGAACGGTTCAAAACGAGCAGTTCAGTTGAATTAGCGGTGAATTGGTTCAAGAAAGGCAAGGTAAAGGCTATGTCTAAGTTGGCGAAGAAAGTGGCACTCATAACCGGCGGCTCTCGGGGTATCGGTGCAGCGATTGCAAAGCGTCTGGCCGCAGATGGAGCGAGCATTGTCATCACGTATGCGAAGGACGCCAGTGCGGCCTCGAACGTAGTCAATGAGATTCAACAAGGCGGGGGAAAAGCAATAGCGGTGCAGGCGGACGCTGCCGACGCCGAGGCCGTCAAGGATGCGGTCGAAAAGGCCGTCGCGACGTTCGGCCGCCTTGATGTGCTGGTGAACAATGCCGGCACGGCTATACCGAAACCGTTCGAGGAGACGACATTGGAGGAGATGGATCGGGTGCTCGACATCAATATCCGCGGCGTATTCGCCACCACGCATCTGCGCTGAAGCATATGAAGGATGGCGGCCGCATCATCATGGTCGGCTCGGCGGTGGGAGAGCGCGCCGTTGCGCCTGGGCTTGTGCCTTACGCCGCCACGAAGGGAGCCGTCAAGATGTTCACTCAGGCGCTGTCCAGAGAGGTTGGGAGCCGGGGCATCACGGTCAACAACGTTCAGCCGGGTCCGATCGACACGGATTTGAATCCCGCGTCGGGTGATTGGGCGGTACCGCAGAAAGCCGCCACAGCACTCAACCGCTATGGGCACGTTGAGGAGATCGCCGCAATGGTGGCATTCGTCGCCAGTCCTGAATCCTCTTATATCACCGGGGCAAATTTAACCGTGGATGGAGGAATGAATGCCTGAGAAGGCGTACCGCTGAACCAGGGGAAAGAACGATCTATCCGTGATGTGAAAGGGCAAGAGAGAGGACGATGACTGCACTTCAAAACAAAACGGCGCTTGTGACGGGCGCATCGAGAGGAATTGGCCGTGCGACGGCATCGGCCCTGGCGGAGGCTGGGGCGCACGTCCTGGTTCACTATGGCCGCTCAAGACAGGAAGCGGAGTCCCTCGTAGCCGAGATCCAAAGGAAAGGCGGCCAGGCAGATGCAATCTCGGCGGACCTGAGAACTCCAGAGGGTGCTGCGCTGCTCGCCAAACACGTGCGCTCCATCATCGCCGATCGATTGGACGTGCTTGTCCTCAATGCGGGAATCAGCAAATCGGCTCCCATCGCGGACCACACGGTAGAGGATTTTGACAACCTATTTGCGACAAACGTCCGAGGCCCGTTCTTCCTGGTGCAGCAACTCTTGCCCGTTCTACGTGAGGGTTCAAGCATTGTTGCTATTTCCTCTGCTGTAGCCCGTACGGTGGCGGGCAAGCCCGGCGTGGAAAATCCTTCGATTCTTGCCTATGCCTCTACCAAAGGGGCACTGGAGACTCTGGTCAAGAACTGGGCCGCAATTCTCGGGCCTAGCGGCATACGCGTTAACGCGGTCGCTCCTGGCGTTATCGACACGGATATGTCCAACTTCACGAAGACAGAAGCGGGTCGCGAGGTCGCTCTGGGAATGCAGGCTTTGAAGCGAATCGGCAAGGCCGAGGATGTTGCCGACGTTGTCGCTTTTCTGGCGTCCGATGCGGCCCGCTGGATCACGGGCGCCAGCATTCCCGTCGATGGCGGTTTCAAGCTTTAAGTGGCAACGCGAGGAATGCAATGGATACCAAGGTGAGTAAAAGCAAGGACATCAAAATTCCTGGGCCTGATCATCCCATTTCGATTTCACCCGCTGAGGGCAAGGTCCGTATAACGGTCGCCGGTAGGATCGTCGCCGAATCGACGCGAGCTCTGTGGCTAGAGGAGAAAGGATATCCACCTGTTTACTACTTGCCACGTAGCGATGCGGATCTGTCGTTGCTGATTCGGACAACGCATTACACCTATTGTCCATACAAGGGAGATTGCACGTACTACAGCATTCCGATCGGCGGAACGAAATCGGAAAATGCCGTTTGGACATACGAAAAGCCGCATGAGGCACTCGCCGGCATTAAGGAGTACCTGGCGTTTTATCCCACGCGGGTCGATGCAATCGAAGTGATCTCTTAAGCGAGTTCGGTCTATCTATGCAGGAGTTCATGTCAAATCAGTCGCTTTTCACGCCATATCGGATGGGAGACCTCGAACTCCCTAACCGCATCGTCATGGCACCTCTCACTCGAATGCGCGCTCAATCGCACGATCATGTGCCCACGGCCTTGCAAGCGGAGTATTACGCGCAGCGTGCTTCGGCCGGACTGATCATCGCCGAGGCCACCGCGATTAGTCCGGAAGGATTTGGTTGGGCCGATACACCAGGACTGTGGACGGAGGAGCAGGTCCGCGGATGGCGACGCGTCACGGATGCTGTCCATGCAGCCGGTGGCCGCATCATTGCGCAACTCTGGCATACCGGCGCAATATCCCATCCTGAACTACTGGACGACGCGCAGCCCGTGTCCGCATCGAACGTCGATCCGGGTCAGATCTCGGTCACCCGGTCTGGACGCAAGCCGACGGTAACACCGCGGCCTCTGACAAAGGGGGAGATTGAAGTCACCGTCGCGGATTTCGCGCGTGCGGCACGAAACGCGACGAAAGCCGGCTTTGATGGTGTCCAGATCCTCGCCAACTATCTCTATTTGATCTCGCAGTTTCTGAATGCCACCACCAACCTCCGGCAAGATGAATACGGCGGGAGCTTCGAAAATCGCTCGCGTTTTCTCTTCGAGGTGGTCGAATCGGTCCTGGGTGCGGTCGATGCACCGCGGGTTGGAGTCAAGATCAGCCCGATGCACGAAGGCGGTGCATTTCAGGCTAACGACGAAACCCTGCCCGTCACCGAATACGCAATTCAGAAGCTAGGCGCCTACAATCTTTCGCACTTGCTGTTGATGGGCAATACCACCGACTTCACCGGTACGCCACTTGAGAAATTGGCGAACGATGGTATGTTTCACCATTTCCGTCCTCTCTACAAAGGCACACTGATCGCGAACTTAAAGATGGACCGTGATCGCGGCAATCGCCTCATCGCGGAAGGTCTGGCAGATCTAGTGGCGTTTGGCCGTCCCTACATCCCAAATCCCGACTTGGTCCAGAGGTTTGCCGAGAATGCCCCTCTGGCCGAGATTGATTGGGAAACCGTGTATGCCGCTGGGTCACACGGCTATTCCGACTACCCAACCTACCAATCATCGTAAAAAACAGGAGCTGAACATGCCAAAGACAACGCCCGAACAGAACAAGACGATCGTGCTCGAAGCCTTCGACACTCTCTTTAATAAACGCGACTACGCGGCAGCAGAACGATTCTGGTCGCCGAAGTATATCCAACACAGCGCACATATAGCACCAGGCCGCGAAGGGCTGTTCAATCTTGTCCGCTCGGCGCCGGAAACGTTGCACTACGAAAATCAACTCATCGTCGCAGAAGGGGATTACGTCATCGCGCACGGCCGCTTCACAGGGAACGGCCGGCCCGCCGCCTGGGTTGCCGCTGACGTTGTCAGATTCGAAGACGGTCTTCTTAAAGAGCATTGGGACGTCTTACAGGACGAAGCGACCAAAGCCGAATCTGTCAGCGGCCTTCCCATGTTTGGCGACACGTTCCCGAAGTGACAGCCGAAACACAACGCGATCGTCCTGAGGGCGTTCGAGAGCCTTTTAAAGAGCGAGGAGTACGAGCTATGATTTCAACCATTGGTTTGAATGGTCTGTATGTGATTTTGGGGGCGAGCGGAAACACCGGCTCGATCATCGCCAATTCTCTGCTATTGAAGGGCGAAAAGGTGCGCGTCGTGGGGCGTAACGCCGGGCGGCTACAGCACTTTGTGGGCAAAGGCGCCGAAGCGTTCACGGCCGACATCAGCGATGCGGCCGCGCTCGCCCAAGCCTTCAACGGTGCACGCGCGGCGTACTTGATGTAGCCGCCCGCGAAGTCCCGGGAGGATCAGGAGCAAGAGAGCGATGCGATCGCGAAAGCCGTGAAGGAATCCGGCCTTCGCTACGCGGTGCACTTGAGCAGCTACGGCGCGCAAGTTCCGGAAGGCACCGGGCCCGTTGCGGGGCTGCATTCTTCAGAACAAAGACTGAACGCGATTGGCAGCTTGAACGTTCTGCATCTGCAACTCTTCCTGATATCTGTAAATATCTTTCACGTCAGGATTGCCAGTGTAGATTTCCGATGTTTTCGCTCGGTGCGCCTTAGCGAAGGGAAGTACTTTGAAAGTGGGCAAGCTTGATCGACTGCCCTTGCTGCACATACACCGCAATCAGTCGAAAGTGCGAACGACTCTCCATTCCAGACCGTGAGCTGACCGCTTGGCTTTCGGCCGTCAACACAGCGGTTGACCCGTACATCCGCACCTCAGTCTGACCAAGTTCGAATCGAATGAAACCGCAACCCACCACTGCGCAGATCTTGCAACACCTCCTGCTTGTTCAGCACGGAACCATCGGGTCGCACCAGCATATAATCGCCCGTGTATAGCTGTCACTTTTCTTATATCGATAGATTTCCCAGCCCGTAAGTCATAGCAGAGCTGGGCTTCGACAAACGCCGTCAATAAGAATTAATCCTCTATCTGTAGACTTTTGCCTGTATCGGTAGACCGCGAAAGTGCGTTCGTGGCACTGGCCACACCCGCGGCTATTTGCTGGGAAGCTCCTGTTTCATGTGATAAACGCGTTTTTCACGGAATGGGGAACTCGCATCCAGTCTACTGATATAGGAAAAGTGACACTGGCGCCGGAAGATTCAAGACATAATAACTCGGGTACCGAATTGTGCCGGCGCACCCAGCTAGGCTCACGAATGCAGCCGTGACGCCCGTCGCAAGTACCCACCGTGAGTTTGGCATCGGTAAAATCTGCCGAAGAGCCAGCCGCAGCTCTCATGCTGTATGAGCGATTCGCCAGCGATTTTGTTCGTGCGTGCTCTGCGGAAGTGTTCACCCGCGAATCGAACTTTTTGCACTGTGCAGCCCAGCTGCAGTTTTGCCATTATTGAAGATTCGACCGTCACGGAGGAAAGGCTAATGAAATTGAAACGCCACCTCACGAGCTACGGTCTTATGATCCATTCAACTGGAGCAGCTTTTTTGCTATGGCACCTGATTGGGCAGCCGGTATGGCTGCTTCTCGCGGTCTTTGTAAGCAGTCTATTTTGGGAATTTTGGGAGCATTGGCACAGGTTTGACAGCCTTCGGTCTTGGGCAACGATGCTCCTGTTCGGCCACCCGCTGCGCGTGAACGTGCGAAACGAATCGCCCTGAATTAAACTTCAGGAGTGGAGTCGGAACGGGTACGGAAGTGGACTTGACCATCCTTTTATCTTTCGCTTTATGGGGGCCCAACGTGCAGGCCGCCGCTTTCAAATACTTTGGAAGAAGGCAAACTTTTTGATGAGCGCTAAAAAATCGATTCGGATTCTTACCGCTGACGACCATCCTGTTTTTCGCCATCGCGTAGCTTCGCTGATAGATGCGGAACCTGATATGGAGCTTGTAGCGCAAGCTTCGACGGGGCGGGAAGCCATCGAGCAATTTCAGTTGCACCGCCCCGACGTCACCTTAATGGACTTGCAGATGCCCGACATGGGTGGCATTGAGGCCATGATCGCGATTCGCAATGAGTTCCCGAACGCACGGATCATTGTCCTGACGACGTACAACGGCGATGTCCAAATGATGCGAGCATTGAAAGCCGGTGCAAGGGCGTACGTCCTGAAAGGTCGTGTTCAGAAGGAGCTTTTGGAGACCATTCGCGCAGTACACGATCCAGGTGCACTGACCGCT
>PMSX01000167.1 GCA_003167495.1 Bryobacterales bacterium
TCTCCGTCGGGGCAAGCCGTTGGCGATTGCTGCAGATGGTGATGGTAGAAAGCGCGATACTCGGGCTGATGGCGACTGGCCTGGGAATGCTATTCGCCTGGCGCGCGGCTCCGTTTGTCGTGAGTAAGATCAATCCGCCGGATGATCCGGCGCGGCTTGTGTTGGACGCAGATTGGGCAATCGTAGCGTTTGGGTTAGCGCTCGCGCTCGGCGTGACGCTGTTATTCGGACTCATGCCCGCGATGCGTGTGTCTGGAGTAAAGCCAGTGGATGCGCTGAAGGGTTTAGAAGAACGCTATGCGAAATCGCGTTTGATGCATGGATTAATAGCAGCGCAGGTGGCCTTCTGTTTTGTCGTTCTCTTTGCTGCCGCACTCTTTGCTGCCACGTTCGAAAACCTGGCAAAACAGCCCACGGGATTTTCGGCTGATCGCGTTTTGCTCTTAGATACGGTCACGGAACAAGCACAGTTCCCAATGAAATGGGGCCAAATGTCAGAGCGCCTGCGCGCCGTTGCGGGTGTCCAGTCGGTGGCGCTGGAAGCTTGGCCCTTGATGAGCGGCACAATGCATAACGACCGTATCTCGGTAACCAACGCGCCGCCGAGCGAGGTACTAGCGTTCTTTCTTGCGGTGTCGCCTGGCTGGCTCGACACGATGAAAATTCCCCTGATTAGCGGCAGAGATTTTCGAGACGGCGATGCAAACCCAAGCGTAGCTATCGTTAACGAAATGTTCGCCAAGCAATATTTTGACGGGGCAAATCCGGTGGGTAAGTCGTTTGAGACAAAGGCGCCCGACGGCGCCAATAAACACTTCAACATCGTGGGTCTGGCAGGCGATGCTTCATATCGCAGCCTGCGTGAGGAAACCCTGCCGCAAGCTTACATTCCCTTTCACTCCGTCGACGCGGCAGGAACTCCACAGCGAATTCGCGGGGCCACCATCGTCGTCAGAACGAAGACGGCAGACGCGGCCGCGCTGTCGGGAACGTTGCGACGCGTCATGACCCAGGCCGATTCTGTTTTTCGGGTCAGCACGGTGAGCACGCAGCTGGCATTGATTGAATCGCAGACCATTCGAGAACGGCTGCTGGCTAACCTGGCGGTTTTCTTCGCGGGCGTGGCTCTGCTATTGGCCGCGATTGGGCTGTACGGAGTATTGAATTATTCCGTGCTGCAGCGTGAGCACGAGATTGGTATTCGCGTGGCGGTAGGAGCGCGGGCGGAAAACATTGCCTGGCTGGTGACGGCTCGCGTGGCTGCGATGGTGATGATGGGAGCGCTGACAGGGCTTATCGTTTCCTTGGGTTCCGAGCGTTACGTAGCAACGCTGCTTTACCGAGTAAGAGCTACCGATCCTTGGATGTTATTGTTTCCGGCGACCGTGTTGCTAACAGCGGCTCTATTGGCTATATTGCCGGCGGTACGTCGCGCGGTCACGATCGATCCATCCGTCATGCTGCGCGCCGAATGATAATATCTGTCACAATCGTATGGACCTGATCGTGAAATGCGAGCGGGATCTACCCAGCTGGAGGCCTTTTCGATGTTCACACGTCGTACGTTCTTGCAAGGATCGGGAGCTATCGGTATGGGAGCGGAGGTTCGCGTTGCCGTCCCCTCGGTTGCCCCCACACCGAAATTGCCAGATAGGGCTAACTTTCGAGTGCAAGAGTTCGAGACCTGTTTAAATGCAGGACGCTGGCATCCCTTAAGCGTTGGCGCGAGACTTGCTGCCGATCGGTATCACGAATACAAGCAACGTGGCATTTGGGATCGCAGCGGCTTATGGTCTGCCAGCAATCCCAATCTGCATGGCGGTTCGCAAAATGAGACTAAGGGGTTGTTCGCAAAGTTAATCAACGCCTCACCTGACGAAGTGGCTTTCGTACAGAGTACGACTGCCGGTGAAAATTTAGTCGTGCGCGCACTTGGGCTTCCCTCCGACGGATCGAATATTGTTACAGATGGTTTGCACTTTGAAGGATCGCTTTATCTGTACGATGCGCTTCGGCGAAATGGAATGGATGTCAGGATCGTGCAGCCACGCAAGTGGCAAATTGAAATGGATGACCTCAAGCGCGCGATCGATCGCAACACCCGTCTCGTTGCGATCTCTTTGATTTCTTATATCAATGGCTTTCAGCATGACTTAAAGAGGATATGTGAAATAGCGCATTCGCACGGTGCTCTCGTGTATGCGGATATTGTTCAGGCCGCCGGCGCGATGCCGGTAGACGTTCGAGACAGTGGCGTCGATTTCTGTGCGACCGCAAGTTACAAGTGGCTCATGGGGGATTTCGGTCTGGGGTTTCTCTATGCTAAGAAGAGTGTGTTGGAGCAAAAACTGGTCCGGCCTGTCTACAGCTACCGTCAACTCCGACATTTCTCGAATCATATGTTTCCATACGACGAGCCCGCTACCTCGCCGGTAGAATGGGAGCAATATCAGACAGCCGCTGGATATTTTGAGCAGGGAACGCTTGCCAACGGTGTATCGGAGACCTTAGCCTACTCGCTGCAATACATACACACGCTCGGCGTGGAGAACATACAAAGGCACACTCAGTCGTTGATTGAACGTCTTCGGCACGAAGTTCCAAAACTGGGCCACGAATTGATCACACCAGCAGATGCTTGCGGGCCAATCGTAGCTTTTCAATTGACCGATCCATCAGCAATTGAAGCCAAGTTAAAGAAGGCGAACGTGGACGTTACGATTTCGGACCATCGCATGAGGGTCTCACCGTCGGTCTACAACGATCAGCCGGATATCGACCGATTGTTACAGGCTTTGTCGAGCTGAGAAGAAATTGCCGGCAACAAGCTAAACATGATCGAAGTACGCAAGCATTTCCCTAGTCTTGCCGAAGGCAGACCTGGTGCCGGCACAGTATTTTTCGATGGCGCAGCGGGGACGCAGATTTGCGCTCGTTCGATTGATCGCATGAACGAAGCCATGTTGGATGACAACGCCAACTTCGGAGGATTTTTCGAAACCTCTCAACGCGCTGGAGAGTTGGTTACGAAAACGCGCGCGGCATTGGCAGATTTTTTTCATGCCAACGATGCTCGCGAAATCGTGTTCGGGCAAAACATGACCACTCTCACGCTGGCCATGGCCCGGACCTTTGGGAGACGACTGCAAACGGGGGATGAACTTCTACTGACGCGCATGGATCATGACGCGAATGTGGCGCCCTGGTTGAGCCTGGCGGAAGATCGCGGCTTGATAGTCAAGTGGTTGGATTTCAGCACCGAAACCTATGACTACGAACTGACGCAGTTGGATGAACTGTTGACGCCAAGAACAAAATTGGTGGCGGTGAATTTCGCGAGCAACGTAATTGGCACCATCAATGACGTTCGCTCGATTACGGCGGGGGCAAAAGCAGTGGGCGCGCTGGTGTTTGTGGATGCGGTGCAATACGCTCCACATGGCGTGATTGATGTGCAAAACATTGGCTGCGATTTTCTGGTTTGTTCGGCGTATAAGTTTTATGGACCGCACTATGGAATTTTGTGGGGAAAGCTGGACGTGCTGGAATCGCTGGAACCCTACAAGGTGAGAACAGCGCCGGCGCACGCACCCGACAAATTTGAGACGGGCACGAAATCACGCGAAGCGATCGCCGGAGTGCTGGGAGCGATTGAACATCTCCAGTCGGTTGGCATGGCGGCGATTGTGGAGTATGAAGAAATCTTGACCCGCCAATTGATCGCGGGATTACGGACGATCAAAGGCGTTACGATCCATGGCAAGGGGAACGGGGGAAGAGTGCCGACGCTGGCGTTGACTATTCAAGGGAAGAGCCCGGCGGACGTGGCAATGGCACTGGCGAGGGAAAGGATCAATGTGTGGCATGGCCACAACTATGGTTGGGAGCCGGTGAAGCGGCTTGGATTGCTGGAAGCGGGCGGTGTCGTTCGCGTTAGTTTGGCGCAGTACAACACAGCGGAAGAAGTAGATTATTTTCTGGAGAGAATGGCGGGACTAACGGCTTCGCTTCGCTGAGAAGCGGTCTGCGCTTGTTGACCCGGCGAACTTCGAGTGGCCTGGTGCCATGGGCGGTAGGCCTATCAATACTTCGGAAGCTGGGCCCTGCTCCACCCGCCGCCCAGCGCCTTAATCAGCAGCACACTGGAATCCATGCGCCGCCGCATAATGTCAATTTCATTCCGCTCATTGGCTAGCGCCGCATTCTGCGCCGTCACCACCTGCAAATACGTATCAATCCCGCCCACATAGCGGTTGTTAAAAATCTCCTCCGCACCGCGTGCCGCTACTGTGGCTTGATGCTGCTGAATTGATTCCTGTGACAACACCCGCAGCACGGTCAGGTTATCCTCCACCTGCTGATACGCATCCAGACTGGTCTGGCGGAAATTCGCTGAAGCCTCATCAAAGCTCGCATAGGCCTGCTCTGAAATCGCCGCACGCCGACCCGCGTCAAAAAACGTCTGCGACAGGCTCGGCCCCAGCGCATAAGTAAAATTCGAAGCGTTAAACAAACTATTGATCGACGTGCTCTCAAATCCCACGGCCGCATTCAGCGAAAGCGAGGGGAAGAACGCCGCCCGCGCAATCCCGATTTGTTCGTTCGCCTCATTTGCGCGCCGCTCCGCCGCTGCGATATCCGGCCTGCGTTCCAGCAGTGCTGAAGGCAGACCCGTCGGAATTAACGGCGGCTGCGCATTCAACGGCGTTTCCGCCAGCGAGAAACTCGCCGGCGGCTGCCCAATCAGTACCGCGATCGCATGCTCATACTGTTGTCGTGCCACCGTAACATCCGACTCCGCCACTAAAGCTGCCTGCAGTTGCGTCTGCGCCTGATAAACGTCCGAAATCGCGCTGATGCCGCCCTCAAAGCGATTGGTTGTAATCCGCAGCGCTTCCCGATAATCGGTAACTGTGTCCGCCAGCAGCTTCTTCTGCGCATCCGCACTACGCAATTCAAAGTAATCTATCGCCAGTTCTGTTTGCAGGCTTAACTTCGCCGTAGCCAGATCGGCCGCGCTAGCTTGCGTTTCTTCTTTGGCCGCATTGATTGTGCGACGCACCCGTCCCCACAAATCAATTTCGTAATTGAGATCAAACGACAGTTGCAAGTCCGCTTCGCCGTTATTTGCCTCTGCGGCATTGAAATAAGGCCGGTCCGCTGCGTAGCGTTCAGCCACCGCCGAAGGCGACGTCCCAATCGTCGGATAAAGGTTCGCCCGGTTGATCCGAATCTGTGCGCGCGCCTCCCGGAACCGCGCCTCGGACACTTTCAAACTCTGGTTCGCCAGCGCAACCTTCGCCTCCAGTTCGGTCAACACCGGCTCATTGAAAAGCGTCCACCAGTCTCCCTTCAGCTCCGTATCGGCCGGCGTCGCGGGCTTCCAGTTCGGGTCCAGCTCTTTGTAAGCGTCGGGAGCTTTCGCCATCGGCACCGTCGGCGCAACATACTTCGGCCCCACCATACACCCGCTGAGCACCGCTATCATTGTTAAAACTAGAGCCTGAGTGCCTTTAAACCAGCGCCCCACTAATTCGCTCCCGCATTCTTAACTTCTTTCACAACCACCGGCTGCCCCGTGCTCAACGAATCCGACGGGTCCAGCACCACCAGATCGCTGGCCGTCAATCCCGAAGAAATCTCAATCAGCGCACCGCTGTCATTCGAAATAGTCACGGATACCAGCACTACCCGTCCATTCCGCACCACGCCCACCTGCAAACCCGCGCTCCGAAAAATCAGAGCGTTCGATGGCAGCGTCAGCCCCATAATCTGATCCGGCACCTTGAAATGCACAAACACGTAAGCACCAGGCAAGATCTCGGCCTTCGAATTCGTCACATCCACTTCCACGTTTAGCGTCCGGCTCGATGGGTCAATAGTGCTCGAATTGCGCGCAATCTGCCCGGTGAATTCGCGCCCTGGATACTCATCCAGTGTCAACGTCGCCGTGCCTCCGTCCCGCACTGCGGCCGCGTATGCTTCCGGCACCGGCACAAACACGCGAATGGTACCAATGGCCGCCAGATGGAACAGCGAATGTGGAGACGATCCCCCCTGAATCAATTGCCCGACATCCGTATTGCGCTCCGTCACAATGCCGTCGAACGGCGCATAAACCCGCTCAAACGATTGCAACTGCTGCAGACGCCGCACCGCTGCGTTCGAAGCCTCCACCGCCGCCTGTTTCGCTTTCGCATCGCTGAGCGCCTGATCCGTCTCCTGCTTCGAAACCGAATTACTCTTCAATAAATTCTGATAGCGCGCCGAAGTGATGTTCGCCAGATCCAGATTCGCCTGACTGCTCTTCAATTGCGCCTGCGCCACCTGCAATTGCTCGTCCAGTTCGGGTGTCTCAATCACCGCCATCAATTGCCCGGCCTTCACGCGCGCGCCAATATCGAAATACCAACTCTTTAAATACCCATCCGTGCGCGAATAAATCGGCGTCTCCACATACGCCTGCGTATTACCCGGCAATGAGAGTTCCGGCGAAAGCCGTGCCGCAAATGGATGAGTTACGGTAACCGTCGGAATCGCCGCCGCCCTCGCAGTGTCCGCCAGCTTCTTTTCCGCCGCCGCGCGCGACTGAATCCCCATCACCACCACCCCCGCAATCAGCGCCGCAATCGCCAGCAGTCCAAGCCAGACAAGGCCCGGCAATCCACGCTTCGGCTCCGCAGCCGCCGGCGCCTTGGCCGCGTCACGCCGGTCATTGTCCAGCTGCGTCTCTTGCGCGTTCTCTTGATTAGTCATTTTCAGGCCCCAACATTCACGGTCTCTTTTTGCGTTTTCACCGCCCCTGCCGGATCTTTGCGCCGGCCATGCAGCAGCCCGAAAACCGCCGGCACAAAAATCAGCGTCGCCACCGTAGCCACGCACAACCCGCCAATCACCGCCCGTCCCAGCGGAGCGTTCTCTTCGCCGCCCTCGCCCGCGCCCAGCGCCATCGGAATCATGCCGATGATCATCGCTAACGCCGTCATCATCACCGGCCGGAATCTGGTCGCGCCCGATTCCAGCGCCGCCCTCACCCCATCGCCATACTCTTCAAATCTCTCTTTTGCGAACGATACAACCAGGATGCTGTTCGCCGTTGCCACGCCCATGCACATAATCGCCCCCATCAGCGCTGGCACCGACAGCGTCGTATGCGTGATAAACAGTAGCATCACAATCCCCGCCAGCGCTCCAGGCAGAGCCGTGATAATAATGAACGGGTCCAGCCACGACTGAAAATTCACCACAATCAATAGATAAACCAGTACAATGGCAAAACCCAAACCCGAGAGCAGGCCGATGTACGACGACCGCATCGTCTCAATCTGCCCGCGCACATGAATGAAGCTGCCGCGTGGCAAGGCCGGCGTGTTTTCCTTCACAATCTCGTCTATCTTCTTGGCTACCGCGCCCAGATCCCGGTCCTGCACATTGCCATAAATATCCAGCGTCCGCCGGATGTTGTAATGCGTCACCACCTGCATCTCCGTCGACCTCTTGATGTCCGCCACATCCGCCACAATCTCAGGCCGCTTTGCCGACACCGAAGCAATGGGAATATTGCGCAAATCCGAAAGCGAAGTGATCTGGTACTGCGGCGTCTGCGCCACAATGTTATAGGTCACTCCGTTCTGCGGATTCAGATAAAACTGCGGCGAAAGCTGTGTGCTCCCGCTCAGGATATTCAAAACGCTGCTGCCTACGTCGCGCTCCGTGTAGCCGCCCTGCGCCGCCTTCGTGCGGTCCACCGCCAGATCCAGCACCGGATAATTGTCCGGCTGCTGCACCCGCAAGTCCACAAGTCCAGGCACCTGCTGCATCTCGCTTAGAATCTTGTTCAGCACAATCCGGTTGTCGGTGACATTCGGCCCGTCAATCTGCACGTCAATCGGCGAAGGCAGCCCGAAATTTAGAATCTGGGTTACGATGTCCGACGGTAAAAAGTAAAATGTCGTGCCCGGAAACTCGCGCGGCAATTCGCTGCGCAGCGTCCGCACATAATCGGCCGTCGGACTGTGGTCTTCTTTCAGCGATACGAGAATGTCCGCGTCGCCCGCCCCAATCAGGCCCGACGTCGCATGCTGAAAATTGAGGGTGCTGTAAGGCAGCCCGATGTTGTCCAGAATATTGTCCATCTGCGCTGCCGGCACAACCTTGCGAATGTGCTGCTCCACTTCATCGCACAGCTTGGCGGTCTCTTCAATGCGTGTTCCGCTCTTCACCCGCATGTGCAGCGTGAAAGATCCGTTATCCGTGCTTGGAAAAAAATTCTGCCCTAGGAAAGGGATCAGCAGAAAACCCGAAAAACACAGCAGCACAAACGTGGGAACAAAAACGAAGCGCATGGCAATCAGCCGTCCCAGCAACTCCTGATAAGCCGCGCGCAGCTTCTCAAATCCGTGCTCGAAGCCGCGCTGAAAACGCGCCAAGATGTTCCTCGATTTTTGCGCGTGATGCTCATGCGGCTCAAGCAGGTACATCGCCAGCGTGGGCACCAGGGTACGCGACAAAAGGTAGGATGCCAGCATGGCAAACACCACTGCCTCAGCTAGCGGCACAAATAGATACTTCGCCACGCCCGAAAGAAAAAACATCGGCAGAAAAACAATGCAGATGCAAAGCGTGGAAACGAGCGCCGGCGTGGCAATCTGCGCCGCTCCCTGCAAAATGCCCTCGTTCAATTGCGCCCCTTCTTCCAGATAGCGCTCGATATTCTCAATCGTCACCGTGGCATCGTCAACAAGAATTCCCACCGCCAGCGCCAGTCCGCTCAGCGTCATGATGTTGATTGTTTGCCCCAGCAGGCCCAGCAAAATCACCGACGTCAGAATCGAGAGCGGAATGGAAATCGCGATGATGATGGTGCTCCGCCAGCTTCCCAGGAACAGCAGAATCATCAGGCCGGTCAGCACGGCCGCAATCACCGCTTCCCGGATCACGCCCGTCACCGACCCGCGCACAAACGTCGCCTGATTCCCGATGGGAGTAATCCGCAGCGAGGGGGGCAAAGTCAACTTCACCTGCGGCAAAATATTCAGAATCTCGCTTACCACCGAAAGCGTCGAAGCCGTGCCCGATTTCAACACCGTCACCAGCACACCGCGATTGCCGTCCTGCCGCACGATATTCGTCTGCGGAATGCTGCCGTCGCTCACGCTGGCCACATCATGCATATAAACAATCACCCCGTTCGGCGATTGCTTCACCGGCAGATCTCTCAAGCCCGCAATCGTCACCGGCGCCGAATTCAGATGAATGTCATATTCGTCGTTGCCGATTTTGGCCGTGCCGCCTGGCTGCACGACGTTCTGCAGCGCCAGCGCGTTCAGAACCTCGGTTGGGGCAATCCCTTGTGCCTGGAGCCGCCTCGGATCCAGATTAACCATGATCGAACGCTGCCGTCCGCCATACACATTCGGAATCACCGCCCCGGGCACCGTCACCAGTGCCGGCCGCACAAAGTTCAATCCAAGATCGTTCAGCTGCTGCTCAGAAAGCCCCTGTCCTGAAAGGCCAAGTTGCAGGATCGGCACGCTGGAAGCGGAAAAATTAATGATCTGCGGCGGCAGAATGCCGGGCGGCAAACTGCGCAGCTGAAATTCCGACGCAGCCGAAACCTGCGAGTTTGCCGTGTCCAGACTTGCCGTCGGCTGCAGATAAAGTTTCAGCACTACCTGTCCAAAAACAGTCGTCGATTCAATGTGCTGAATATTGTCGACCAAAACGGTCAGCGACTTCTCAAACGGTGTTGTGACACGCCCCTCAAGCTCCTCCGGGTTCAATCCCGTATAGTTCCACGCCACCGAAACCACGGGAATGTTGATGTTAGGAAAGATGTCCGTTGGCGTATTGACGATAACGACAGGTGCGGCAATCAGGATCAGGATCGCGAGCACGATAAAGGTGTAAGGTCGCGTGAGAGCGATTTTTACGATCCACATAGAGGAAACCCTCATTGTCTCAAGTTGCGGCGTAGGGTCGTGGTACATCTCGCATATCGGATTGCCACTGAACCCCTCGTTTACGGCGCATCCGGAGTTTGAGCGTCGCAGCGAGTTCTGTGTCATTTTCGGTCACCAACAAACCGGCCTTATGGACCCGAAACGCGTTGTCGTGAACGACCCTGAAAGCGTGAACTACTTCACGTTCCGGGCCGTTTCCGAAGTGGGTGCGGCGCGGCGTAGAACGCCATCCGCGCTCTGCCCCTTTTTTCCTCAAAGTAGCCGCCCGAAAGCTTGAGAGGCGGAACTGCCGTCGTCTCCGTGCGCTTCGGCCTGTGCCAGAAGGTGGCCGGATACTATTCGTGGCGTAATGGCCAGCCGCTGCAATGATCAACCACGAGAACGGACGCAAAGCGAATTAGCGCCAGCGACAAAATCTTGGGATAATAACGGTGTGGCTAGCCTGCACGAATTCGAAGTGCTACTGAACTCTGCGTCTGAAGGGGAGAAAGCGCTCATTCTGAAGTGGGCTGTGGAAGAACTGAGCGGCACCTTCCCCGGAATCGATTCGCGACCTGAGGTGTGCGGCGGCGAACCCTACATCGTTCGTACGCGCATCCCGGTTTGGATTTTGGAGCAGGCCCGCAGGCTTGGTGCCAGCGAACAGGCAGTACTCGCAAACTACCCCACACTTCGGGCGGAGGATTTGCAAAATGCTTGGGCCTACGCACGAGTCCACGCCGGTGAAATCGACACTCAAATTCGGGAAAACGAAGCCGCGTAAGTCGACGTGGCCCTCATGTCGAACCGGCTGAAGGCGGGGAGTTTCAAGGCGCCTCCACTATGGGGATGGTAGGTGGGCGAGGGCTAATTTGAACGTTCTTTGCTAACCCCCACATAGGTTACGAAACCGAGAGGATCCCTAGAGAGAGGTTTCGAGGACTGCCACCACAGATAGAGAGAATGCTCTTGCTGTTTCCGTGCGACAGATAATGAAGGAACATCGTGCTCCTGCTCGACCGCTCATTTGGTTGGCGCTGTTTGTCTCGTGCGGCACGGCGAGTCAAGGACAAACTGACTCGGCCGATGCTACGCAAGCCCTGCGCGAAGGCAAATTGTCGCGCTGGCTTTCTTTTGATCAACTTTCCCTCAATTCGACCTATCGGCGTAGTTTCAATACCTACGGACGATCGGTCTTCGATGATGCGCAACAGCAGATTGCGATCAAGGGAAAGGTAAAGCTCGACAAAAACGGAAAATATTTCATTGGCTTTCGCACCTCTGCCGGCACCGGTTTTAACTGGTCTTATTCGAAATTCGCCGCAGATGAGACGCAGTCGGCTCTGAGTTCCGGCGATTCTGAGTTTCCGGGAGAGAAGATTCTTCAGCTGAAGCAAATTTTGCAAGCTGATCCAATGGCAAGGACTCTGTTTTCCGGCAGCAGTGGCGCAGCTTGGTCAACAACCGTTCGTGATCTTTATCTCAGCGCGAGCCCGGGAGATTTCCTCACATTTCAATTTGGTGCGATGCCGATATTACAGGGTGATGGTTCGAGCATCACAGGATTCGATGATCAGCAGAACGTTCTAGGGGGACGGATCAGCCTCAACGCGAAGCCGCGTTTGTGGCTCGATTCTCTTTCCGCGACGGTTGGCTATCTAGGAGACCCGCTTACCCCTAATCTGTTCGATCGCGGCGAGCGCTTTACGCAAACGAATTACTGGCAAGTGGCGGCGGAGAAGCATCTGGGTAAGTTCACCCAAATGTCGCTCGACTATACAAACCTGCAGCACACGCACACGTGGAGGGAAGCGCTGTCACTAAACGTGCATAAAACTAAATTACTCGACAGCGTGCGCGGTGAAATGTACGAGCGAACGAACGACGTGCTGATGGCTGCGTATACTGCAAACGCTGCAAACGGTTGGGCGATATCGGGATTCAAGAGTGTCGATAGAAATAGATTGACCGTTGGGGGAGGATTCTCTGATATTGACCCTGACTACGGTGTTTACACGGGGAGCAGTCTGCTGACGGTGGTTGGATTTCCCGTGAACAGCGGAGCATATCAAATAGGAGAACGATATTTCGGCCAAGCCGAATTAAAGGTTACCACTTACCTAAGTTTTATAACGTTCTTTACCCATGAGATTAACGCAAATCGGAGTCCACTGTATTTTGACTTCAACCGCCAAGGGTTGAACGCCGGGATGCGGTTTGATTTTGGAAATATACTTTCCGACAAACTTCATTTGTATTAAGCGATTGCTGGATTAAAGAATGAGTTACCCGCCCAAATGTTCGGCTTTGATCGCTACGGCACTCCTGCCGGTGATGTTGACCAGTTGTTTAAGCAAGCTGGAGTCGATCACAACATTGCAAAAGCCATTCACCCTGGGGGTGACGATCAGGAACGAATCGAATGCCAACAGTCCGATTGCGTTCGATCTGGTTGAAGTGAACGATAAAGATCTGGTGAAGGAGTTGTCGCAAATGACGGCCGCCGACTGGTTCCAAAAGCGCGGACAGATTGAACGTGATTTTCCGAAAGAAAGCTCTTTGAATGTGAAGGAATGGGAATGGGTCCCCGGGCAAGTTATCCGCAACATTTCGCTGCCGATGAGTAATCCTCCCAAGGCACTTCTGGCCTTTGCGAATTACAACTCGCCTGGGTCCCACCGCGCGAAGCTTGATCCAAAATCGCCAGTAATGATCACGTTTGATCGGAACGATTTTCTACTATCTCCGCTGGAGAAGGCCCACTAAGTTAGTGGCCGAAGAATAACCGCGTGAAACTTTACTGTCCAACACAACCCGAAATGGCAGGGACCTTCTGATGTCCGCCATTCCGGATGCAATTCAGTGGCACGAGGGAATGCTGCTGATGCCGCAGCACTTCCAACAGTTCTCAGCGAGAGTAGAAGGGCTCATTCGTCAATTGACGACGCAGGCGACACCCTACCTCTGGGGCACAGTGCTTTTTGAGTATGACCGTGCAGCATTGGTGGCCGGAAGACTCAGAGTATTGAAGGTGGCCGCATTGATGCCGGATGGTTTCTGGGTGCAGGCCGGGTCGGAGTTTGGTATCGACTTGGAACTTGACCTAAAGCAATACACGGACCAGACGCGCTCGGGCCATTTGATGATTCACCTGGTGGTGCCCGCGCAAGGAACGTTTTCGACACGCGGCGACTTGGCACGTTTTCAGTCGTATGAGAGCGAAGCCATTCCCGATGAGACTACCGGCGAAAGTGCAATTCCGATTCCCCGCTTGCGGCCCCGCGTAGGATTGTGGGCAGGCAACCAGCCCCCTGCGCGTTTTGAGAGTTTCCCTTTGCTGGAAGTGACCCAGCAGGGAGAAACATTCCTGGGCACCGGATTTATATCTCCGGCGTTGAATGCTCCTACCTCTTCCGCTCTTGGACAAATGTGCGGTGCGATGACGGCACTCGTGCGCGAGAAAACGTTCTTCCTGGCGGATAAACTTCGCGGCGGCTATCACGAAGGCGATGCGGAGCAACTGGAAATGCGTTCTCGTATTCAGAGCTTGGCGGCCGGGTTGCCCATGGCGGAGGCGGCGCTTCAATGTGGACACGCACACCCGTTTCAACTTTACCTGGCAATGTGCCAACTGGCCGGACACGTGGCGCGAGTGACGTTCAGCCTAGTCCCACCGCAGTTTGCACCATATCAACATAACGATTTGCGGGCGAGCTTTCTGCCGGTTGTGACGTTTGTTCAGCAGTCCGTCACAGATGCTGTTATTGAAGCCTGGAAGACTTATCCGTTCCGGTTGCTGAACCAGACGTTTAGCCTGCCGCCTTTACCGGCGCTTGACGAAGCGGTAGCCGCGGGTGGCACGCTCGACGAGCCTAATCTTGCAATCGCCCTGCGGCCGGCGAACGGCAGTACCGAGGAATCGGCAATCCTTTGGGGCGAGAGCTGCGTCGCTGGATCGGCTAACATCATGCAGCGGTTACTTTCAAACAGAGTATTAGGCGTTGAGCGCCACCACATAGAGCGTATGCCTGATCTGAACCCGCCGCGTGGAATGGTGCTTTTTTCGTTGAGTTCCGACCCGGCCGCGATTGTGCCGGGGCAGGCCTTACAACTACTACAGCGAAACGGGGAAGACCCCATGCCCTCTGAAGCCGTTTTGTATGTTCGGCGTTTAAAGGAATGAAGAGGCTGCGGCAAACATGGTGGATCTGATTCAAGCTCCTGTCCCGTCGGCTGCGCTGTTCCAGGCGTTTGTCCGCGACCTCACCGCGTTGAAGTGGAGTGTGCTGAATTCTCCCGGCGGCCCTGCGGAGACAGATACGGCAAGCACTGTGGTTGCTACGCAGACGAAGCCGAATCTGGTGTGGAACCGCGTCCTTACGATGCTCAACCATCAGACTGCGGAAGCGAATCGTTTAGGCGGTCCGTCGAGCCTTGAGTTCCACCGCGAGGCGATCTATGTAATGGCGGCGCTGGCTGATGAAACGTTTCTGCAACTCGACTGGGAAGGCCGCGCTTATTGGCTTAGTAACCTGATCGAGGCCCGGTTGTTCCGCACGCATGCCGCCGGGGAAATTTTTTTCCGCCGAGTGGATGGTCTTCTGACGCGCGAGGACGATGCGGCGGCTGAACTTGCCGCTGTATACCTGTTTGCCATTGGACTGGGGTTTCGTGGTAAGTTCGGCGGCCAAGGGTATGCGGCCGAACTTGAAAGTTACCGCGCAAAGCTATATTCGTTTGTCGCCCGCCGGAAGCCCTCACTCGCGAGCAGTGCAGACACACTCTTCCCCGAAGCCTATCGGAATACCATTCAAAACGGATTGGAACGGCCAATTCCCTCCGCGCGCAGTTGGCGGATCGCGCTGGTGTGTGTGTTCTTTGCCTGGTTGGCGATTGCACAGTGTTTGTGGTGGAGCCTGAGCAAAGACTTAATGGCCGGTTTCAGAAAGATTGATGCGACGCTGACCGATGGCCCTGAACGGGTGGCAACCCCGGTGAGGAAATAACGAGGCGCGAATGGACAAGGCTCTAGTTCCATACGTGATTGTCTTGCTCGCCGTAGCCGTGGTGCTGATCGCCGTAACGGCGTTCCTCGTCATCAAGGGACGCGTGAAGCCCGGCGAAAAGAAAGAAAAATCCGCTCCGCACAGAGAGTTGGGCGAGAGCTTTCGCAAATCTCTTGCCGCGTTGCGAGAGAAAATCCCAGATGGCGATTTTCTGTATCGTGTACCTTGGCTGCTGGCCATCGGCGAGCCGGGATCGGGCAAGACGAGCCTGCTGCGGCAACTGAACGGCGAATCGAGCGGTACGGAATCGAGCGTCGAGTGGTTCTTTCTGAAGGGCGGCGCATTGCTCGATGTCCCGGGAGACTTCCTGATTTCACCTTCAGGTACGGCTTCGAGTGATGGCCAATGGAGACGGCTGCTCCGCTTACTCTTGCGTTATCGTCCGCACCGTCCAATAGATGGAATTGTTTTGACGATTCCCGCAAAATCGCTAATGGCGCAGGGAGCCATCGCCGAATCACAGCGGGCCGGACGCGCTGCGGCGATTCGTGAACAACTGGATCATTTGCAAGCTGAACTGCGAATGGTTGTGCCGGTGCAGGTGTTGATCGCGAAGTGTGACGAGATTCGGGGTTTCCGCGATTTCTGTGAGCAGCTAGACCCGAGCACGAATGAGCAGCTTTTTGGCTGGTCGAGCAGCAGCACTCTGGAGACGGCATTTTCCACCGACAGAATAGACGAAGCATTCGACACGCTTGGCGGCCGGCTGCAAGAGTTGCAGCTTGAGTTGTTTTCGCGCGAGCTCAATGGAGCTGTCGACGACCTATTTCTTTTTCCGGCCGAACTGGAAAACCTTCGTTCGCCGCTCAAAGAATATTTGACAAAGGTGTTTCACGAAACATCCTACGTGGAACCCAATTTCTTGCGGGGTATTTATTTCTGCGGGGACGTGTTGATGCACCCGAACAAGGTGCCCTTGAACACGCTACCTGCCGCGAGTGGCGAGACTGCTTTGACGGTGTTGAACAAAGCCGACCTGGCGCCAGATTCTGCGCCGGTGGCTACGCCGCTGTTTAATCACTATCAGCCACAGGTTGCTTTCATCCGGCAGTTCTTCGATCTAAAAGTATTCCCCGAAGCGAAAATTGCAAGACCGACCAGGGGCATACGGCTCTCCCGCGACCGGGGCTTGCTTATGACTCAAGCCGCGCTCGCCATTTTTGTGGTGATTTTCGCTATCGGAACGGTCGCGTCGTATTTCCGTCTGTCAAGTCTTGCCAATCAACGTCTGAAACCGGCCCTCGAGATTCTGAGCAGCCGCTTTCCGCAAACAGTCGAGGATCGAAAAAACTTTTCGCTTTCGGCTGCTTACGATTTAGCGGAGTTGCTGGGGGTTGTTGATGTGCATGGATTTCGGGCGTTTTTTTTGCCGGGATCCTGGACTGACCCGATCGATTCGGCCGTGGGCAAAGTGTTGGCTGACGCTTTCAGCAAGAGAGTGCTCATTTCCTTTAAAAGCGAGCTGAACGCGCGGGTAAAGGCTATGAAAGGCGCTTGTGCCCCGATTCCACCGATTGCGCAGAAACTGCCGACCGATATTGACGCGCTGGCGAAGCTCAACTTTACGAGCGATCTGGAATACCAGGCTTTGGAACGTTCGCTGATAGACATGGACCGGCTCAGGAAGGCAGTGACCACATACAACGATTTGCGAATGCCAGGCAACGGATCCTTTCAGGAAATGGATCAACTGTTCCGCTTCCTGATCAACAAAGGGCTCGATGACGAGGCGCGCTTCAAGCACAATCCTTACTTCATTCGAGCGCTGCAAGAACAGACAGCGGGGCCGGTTGAGCTTGCAGATGCCCTGGACCACCGTAGGGACCTTGAAGCCTGCATGGGAGTGGAGACTGAATCGCGAGTAAATAACTTTTTTGCGAGTTGGTTCGGCAATAACAATCCGCTGCCGGCGCTGACGGGCGGAGTTGCTGACGAGATAGACGAGCTTACTTCAGCGAAATCGCACAGCCGGGACAACCTCCGATTCCTGGTGGATGATGTGCGCCGTTTGGATGCTCTGCTTGCCAGTGGAGAATATCGGTGGCTGCGAGAGGCTGCCTTCAATCCCAGTAACTTTCCAGCCCTTTCAAAGGGGCTGAGTTCAGAACCTTTCGCGGATGCAGCTTTTCTGCAGAACATGACCAATACCGGCAACCACGCTTTTACCGAGCTCAAAGAAGATCTGTTTTCAGTGCGAACCGGCCAAACCGGGAATGTCTTGGAGGATTTCCAGGGTGAAATCCAGATGGATCCGGAGGTAAACACTGTTGCTTCGAATATTGATGTCCTTTTGGCGCAGGACTTTATGGCCGAAACGACGGCCTCGCCCCTGTTAAATGCCAGCCAGGGAGTGATCTGGCACAAGGCGGCCTTGCAGCGTCCGCAACTGCTGATGGAATCATACGACAAATATTTGAAAGACAATCTGCCATTGATTCCAGCGGGGTTGCGCACAAGTATTCGCGGTATTGCTCAGGAAGGATTACGAGCGGCAGTGATGAGCGCGGTCAGCCGGGCCGAAGAGCCGGTTAACCCGATGTCGGCTTCCGATGCGGCGACTCTGATGCTCGAGATTCGAAGCCTGGATGAGTGCCTGCCGGAATTGACTGAAATTGCCTCGGCCATTGGCTCAGGGGCGGCAGCGAGCAGTTCAGATTTAGACAGGCTGATCTACAACCAAGCGACGGCATTGACTCAGCAGCTATCCACGATCTTCAAAGGCGAGTCGCTGTTCGCTCCGGGAGCGGCAGGTTTGGCGGCGTGGGACGGGGTGAGGCCTCTCTCTTTGTCCCGATTCGGTGTTGAAACGCCCGATGAGTTGGAAGCTTATCTCGCCAAGCAGCGTGAATTGTTGAAGATATTTGTGCTTGAGTATGGGCAGCCGCTTGAGAAGTATCTGCAGTCGCATAGGTTGCAGGATGCGAATGGTCCCGACGTGTGGACCAATCTGATCCGCGACGTGCAGGATCAGGAAGCCAATAAACCGGGCAATCCGCTGGCCGCGCTCGATACGTTCATTCGAAGCGGAATGGACAAGATCAATATTTCGAATGCCTGCCAGCCGGTGATCGCTTCTTCGCCATCGGCAAACTATTTTCTTGTTCTGCGCGCGAAGCTGCAAAAGTCCGCGGTGGATCGCTGCGGCGAGATTTTGCTCGAACAGTACAACGGGCGCATAGCGCGGTTCTTTAATCAGAAACTCGCTGGCAGATTTCCGTTCGGGCCCGCAACAACGGCGGATGAACGGCCGGCGGCGGATGTGGCGGATACGATCCACTTCTTTCGTACGCTCAACGAAATCGGCACGCCGCTTATGAAATATCTGCAGGCATCAAACCGCGACTCGGAGATCTATGCTTTTTTGAAAGACGCCGATGCGCTTCGTCAACTTTTTGCCCCAAGCATGGCGGAAGAATCGCTGGGGTTGGATGCAAAGGTCTCCTTTCGGGTGAATCGGGATGCTGAGATCAAAGGAGAACAGATCATCGATTGGCGGATTCAGATGGGCAGCACGAGTGTGAAGCCCGGCGATCCTGCGAACGTTCTGCATTGGAGTTACGGAACGCCGGTCACGGTGTTTTTCCGATTCGCGAAAGACTCCCCGGACGTGCCTATCCAGACGAAGAATACGGCAGACGCGGTGATAGAGGGCAGGTCGGTCCGGTATGAGCTTCGCAATCCTTGGTCGTTACTCAGTCTAATCGAAGCGCACAAGGTTTTGCCGGGTGAATCCAGAGGTGCCCCAATGCGCTCCGGGTTACTCCGCTTTAGCATTGCCACTCTGCCGTCAAGCAGCGGTAAAAAGGCGCAAAACATCAGCACTACTCCTGAAGAAGCAAAGATTTTCATACGGATTGTTTCCGCGCTGCAGAGCGGCACGGAAATTCGAGAAACGCCTATTCCCGCGTTTCCAGAAAGTGCACCCACGCTGAATATCACCTCGGCGTCTCTCGCACACTGATACATGGCTTCGAACGATTTCCAATTTCGCTACGACATCGACAAGCTGCTGTCGCCGATCAGCTCGGACAACCCCGCAGGAGCGAGCCTGCTCTACGACCCGGTTTACGATCAGCTTCGCGAGCTCAGGCGCGAGGACGAGAACGATTTGCCGCAAGGCGTCTGGAAGTCCGACCCAAAAAAAGGAGACTGGAAGGGCGTTGAAGATATTTGCCTCGAACTCCTCGAAACGCGTACTAAAGATCTTCAAATAGCGGCATGGCTTCTGGAAGCATGGATTCGACTGCACGGCTTTGCCGGAGCCACGGAGGGCTTCAACGTTATCCGCGCGCTGTGCGATAGTTTTTGGGACGTTCTCCATCCCTTGATGAACGGCGGCGATGCGGAATACCGTATCGCTCCGTTCGATTGGATCAACCGCAAGATTGTAATTGATCTGAAGCTGATTCCGCTGACTGAACCCGATTCGGACGCAGTAAAGAGATACAGCTGGTCCGATTGGGAGAATGCTTGTTTAGCGAGCAAAAGCGGTCATGCCGGTTCTCCGAAAAGTATAACGGTCGCTAAGTTTCAACAAAGCGTCATGCTGACGCCGACGGTGCACCTGTATTCAACGTTAGACACAGTACGGCGCACCGGCAAAGTTGTCGGGCAGCTGGATGCATTGCTCGATCAAAAGATGAGAATGGATGCGCCCGGCTTATCGCCAATCAAGGATCTGGCGGCATCGATTCTCTCCTTCCTGTCTCAATCGCTTGAGTTGAGGGGAGAGCACCCGGACGACCATTCTACGGAGCCTCTGGGAAGCGTTTGGACAGCACCGGCTGCGGCGTTGCCGTCTTCGAGTAGTGTTCTGTTCTCGGCCATCCGGAGTCGCGCCCAGGCATATCAAGTGCTTGCGGAAGCAGCCGAGTACCTGTCGCGCACAGAGCCTCATAGCCCCGTGCCATTCCTTGTCAGACGCGCTATAAGCTGGGGAACCATGCCGCTCGACGTTCTGATGGCGGAGTTAGTACGGAGTCCCAACGACTTATCAGAGATAAGCCGGCTACTTAGCTTTGGAGACACACAAACGTCTAAATCGAAATGAGAGAAATAGAGTCTTGAAAGAACCCCTTAGTTGGGATTGATCAGTTAGAAAGGTTTCGGAGTCATCAAATAATGCCACAAAGTTTGCAACATAGTTTAGATCGGGTTCGCCCACCGCGAGTACAGATCACGTACGACGTAGAGATTGGCGGCGCGATCGTCAAGAAGGAATTGCCTCTGGTCGTCGGCGTTTTAGCTGATCTGTCCGGCAAGCCGGCAGAGTCTCTGCCGCGGCTTCGCGATCGTAAGTTCGTGGAGATTGATCGTGACAATTTCAACGACGTCATGGCGGCATCTTCGCCGCGCCTCGCTTTTCAGGTGCCGAATACGCTTGACAAGAAGAGTGAGTCTCAGCTTAACGTCGAATTGAAATTCAAAGAGCTGGAAGACTTCAGCCCACTGCGTATTCTGCAACAGGTGGCGCCGCTGAAAGAGCTTTTTGAAGCGCGTCAGAGATTGAGCGATCTGGTTGCCAAGCTGGACGGCAATGATGTTCTCGACTCAATGTTGCAGGAATCCGTTGCTAATTCGGATTCGCTGAGCCAGTTGCAAGCTGCGACCTCGAACAACCCAACGGTAGAAAAGGAGCCGTCGTAATGATCGATCAGAAAGTAAATCTAAATTCTCAAGCGCCTTCTGTCGCGGAAAACCTTTCGTTGCTCGACAAAATTGTCACCGAGGGCCGAATGGCTCTCGACGTTTCCCAGAGGCCGCACGCTAAGGACTTGGTTGGCGAATTCGTAAAGCAGGTCACTTCCGAAGGAATGAAAGTCGGCAACGATACTGTTGCCAGCCTGAAGAACCGGATTGCCCAGATAGACCAGTTGCTGAGCGATCAGTTGAATGTCATTCTTCACGACCGTTCGTTCCAAGCCTTGGAAAGCGCGTGGCGGGGGCTGCATTATCTTGTTGCCAATACCGAAACCGGCGCTCAGTTGAAGTTGCAGGTGTTGAACCTGACCAAGGCTGAACTTCTGAACGACATGGAGAAAGCCAGCGAGTTCGACCAGAGCGTCATGTTCAAGAAGATCTATGAAGCTGAATATGGCACGTTTGGCGGCAACCCTTACAGTCTTTTGGTCGGCGATTTCGAATTCGGCCGCCATCCGCAGGACATTGCGATCCTCGAAAAGATGTCGGGCGTTGCAGCGGCGGCTCATGCGCCGTTCCTCGCCGCGGCCCATCCGAAGCTGTTTGACTGGGAGTCGTTCTCGGAAATCAATACGCCGCGCGACCTGGCAAAGACTTTCGAATCGACAGAGCTGGTGAAGTGGCGATCTTTCCGCGAAAGCGAAGATTCACGTTACGTTACGCTTGCACTCCCGCACGTTTTGCTCCGGTTGCCTTACGGGCCTGACACGGTGCCGGTGGATGGCTTCGACTTCCGCGAGGATGTTGACGGCACTGATTCCAGCAAATACTTGTGGGGCAATGCGGCGTACATGCTGGCGCAGCGAATTACGAACGCGTTTGCCAAGTACAAGTGGTGCGCGGCAATCCGCGGAGTTGAGGGCGGTGGTCTGGTAGAAGGATTGCCGGCGCACACTTTCAAGACGGACTCCGGTGACATTGCTCTGAAGTGCCCAACGGAAGTCGCAATCACCGACCGGCGCGAAAAAGAATTAAACGACCTTGGCTTCATAGCTCTCTGTCACTGCAAAGGCACCGACTACGCCGCGTTCTTCGGCGGACAAACGACAAACAAGCCCAAGGCCTATAACTTGCCCTCGGCCACCGCCAATGCCAGGGTGTCGAGCATGCTTCCGTACGTGCTGGCAGCTTCCCGGTTTGCTCACTATCTGAAGGTCATCATGCGCGACAAGATCGGCAGCTTCGCGACCCGCGAAAATGTTTCGAACTACCTGAATACCTGGATCAGCCAGTATGTTCTTCTCAGCGACGATGCCGCTCAGAACGTCAAGGCATCGTTCCCTCTGCGCGAGGCGCGGGTAGACGTCACTGACATTGCTGGAAAGCCCGGCTTCTACAACGCTGTCGTCTTCTTGAAGCCACACTTCCAGCTTGATGAGCTTACCGTCTCTATTCGGCTTGTTGCGGAACTGCCTCCACCCGCAGCGTAGTGGAAGTGGAAATCATAAGAAAGATTTTAAGAAAGGATATCTCTAATGGACGTACTCATCCTCGACTGCACCTCGGCTAACATCAACGGCGAAACCATCATGACGGATTATGCCGGGATGATTGAATTGTTGTCATTCAGCCACGGCGTTGCGCAGCAGATTACCGGAGACCAAAGCAACACGAAACGTACTTCGGGTAAGCCGAATCACCAGGACTTCACGGTAACCAAGTATCAAGACCTGTCCACTTGTCAGCTCATTGACTTCTGTAACCAGGCAAAACCCATTCCCACCATGAAGGTCTATATCGGGCAAAACGATAACGGCCACGTAACGAAGATTTTCGAATACGACATGACGAATGTTCTTGTGTCCTCCGTCTCAACCGGCGGCGGTGGTAGCGGAAAGCCACAGGAAACTGTCACCTTCAACTACACGGCGATCAATTGGACCTACAAGGTGCAGAAATCGGACGTGTCGGACGCAGGTAACGCATCAGCCGCATGGAACCTGGCCACTAACGCTACGAGCTAGAAATGCATCCCCGGCCTTCAAAAGGACAAGTGGCGCCTCTTTTTGAGAGGTTGGTGAATCACCCTCAAAGGCTCGTGGACAATGGCATACCAACCCAGGAGCCTCTTCGGTCGTACCAGATCGAAGAGGCTGGTGAATCTATCCGCCGCGAAGTGGAACGGCTGTTGAATACTCGTTGCACTTTGCCGGCCGAATGCGCCGGTGAAACAACGGTTCTTCAATACGGCGTTCCTGACTTTACTCACATCAGCGCCGCCAGCACCCTTGACCTTCTCGCACTATCGCGCAAGCTGTCATGGGCCATCACATCGTTCGAGCCTCGGCTGAGCCACGTTCAGGTTGAATTACGGCGTGATCCAAGCAAACCGAACGCGGCAGTCGGGCACCTCCACGCTAAGCTCCAGTTGCGCACGATGTCAGAGGCCGTCTCTTTCCCATTAGCCCTCGGCCGGGATGGTCAGGCTTCAGTGGCCGAACCGGAAGAGGTGCCCTAGAATGCAGCTAGAAGAGGAACTGCTCCGCTATTACACTGAGGAACTCACTTACCTGCGCTCAATGGGGCGGGAGTATGCGCGCAAATATCCCAAAATTGCCGATCGCCTTGAACTGCAAGATGGGTACCCCGCCGATCCACACGTTGAACGGCTAATCGAATCGTTCGCTCTGCTCACCGGGCGTATCCGGCATGAGATGGATGTTCAGTTTCCTGAGATCACTTCGTCGCTGTTGGGCGTTTTATATCCGCAGCTTCAGCAGCCGGTCCCGCCTCTGGCCATTGCGCATTTCGAGATTGATGCCCAGCGCGGCAAGTTCACTACCGGGCATCTAATTCCCAAAGGCACGTCGCTATTTGCTTACGGATCACGGGGCAATACCGCGCGCTTTCGCACTGCCTACCCTGTCACCATGTGGCCGGTTGAAATCAGTGAAGCTGCGCTGGATCCGCCTGCTCGCTACGATTTTCTAAGCTCCGATATCCGTGTGTGCGGTGTGATCAGGCTTAGGATTAAGGCTATTTCAGCGAACCTGGACGAACTGGCACTCGACTCGCTTCGCATTTACCTCGACAGCCGCAACGGACCTGCTTATCGGGTTTATGAGTTGCTCTTCTCCGCCCTGGGAGGAGTGATGGTTTTGCCGGAAGGTGCGTCCGCGCCCATTCTGCTCCCAAAGACATCCATATCAGCAGCAGGTTTTGGCCCGGAGGAAGACCTGCTTCCCTATCCGCCAAATGCACATCCCGCGTATCGTCAGATTCAGGAATACTTTCACTTTCCCGAGAAGTTCCTCTTCATCGATCTGAAGAATCTCAGCCGCCATGAGGCCAAGCGCTATTTTGACGTCCTTCTGCCGCTGACCCACCTGCCCAAGGAAGGGCTCGCCGTAACTCACAAAATGTTCGTTCTTGGCTGTACGCCGATCGCGAATCTGTTCATGCGGACGACGGAGCCTATTCGCATCGATCAGCGGCAGTTGTATTACCGCCTGGTAGCAGACTCGCGCCGTGAGCAAACAACTGAAATTCATTCCATTCAGAGCGTTTCCAGTTCTATGAATCCCGCCGACGATACGCGGACCTACGAACCCTTTTACTCTTACCGGCATGCGACCGGCAAAAGCAGATCGAATGCGTTTTGGCTGGAACGCCGGGCGCTCACGCAACGGGAGGACATGCCGGGCACTGACATGTATCTGTCATTTCTCGATCTCAACTTCAATCCCGCCGTTCCGCCGGCGGAGGTTGTTTTTGCGCAGACGCTTTGCACGAATCGAGAACTGGCCGCGGAAATTCCGCCCGGTGGCAGGTTGAACATGGAAGAAGTCGGTCCCGTGACGGTAAGTTGTTATACGAGACCTACACATGCTGCTTATCCGCCGTTGGGCGGGCAAACAGCCTGGCACTTGATCTCGAATCTGTCGCTCAATCAACTATCGCTCTCGAATACATCAACCGGGCGCGATGCTTTCTGCGAGATCCTGCGTCTGTACTGCTTCGGAGATCAGCCCGCCCTGCTGCAACAGATTCGCGGAATTCGTGCCATGTCGTCTCGGCCGGCGACGCTGCGCGTCGGCAAAGAAGCATGGCGCGGGTTCTGCCCTGGAACTGAAGTGACAGTCACTCTCGATGAGGCCCTCTATGCCGGGGGCGGCGCCTTTCTGTTCGCGACGATTTTGCGGCAATTCCTCGGACTTTACTCTTCGGTGAATACATTTACACAGCTTGTATTGAGACGTGTCAATCGTGAGGAGGAGTGGATGCGCTGGCAACCGCTGGCCGGTAGTCAACCACTGTTGTAAACGTGAATCTCTTCCAGTCTGCAAAGCCAGCGCGAACGGTCGAAGACATCATCGGCGCTCACCCATCTGCCGCCGCCCTCTACTACGACCTTGGGCAAGACCCAGGTCTGCGACAGAGATCGGATTCGCTCCTCGCCCAAATGAAGTCTCTCGTTCGGGCCGAAGTCGACGATTTTTCTTCCTTCTACGGATGTCTTCGTGTCGCCGCCAGCAGACAGCAAGCCGCGGGAAAGATGTTCAGCATTCGCAACCGTGAGCTGCTGGACGAGTTGCTGGCCGTCGGCGAAGATGAGCCGGCGGTGCTTGACTTGCTCAATCGGAACCCTGTCTATGAGCAAATTCCCTTCATGGAACAGATACCGCTCAAGCGAAATGGCGAGACGGTTTGGGTAACGCCCGTTGAGCATTCGTTCATTCGCAAAGGCGCTTCGAACCCTGCTTTGTTTGAGAAACGGTTGATTGAGCTGGCATCCCTTTATAGTTCGTCACATCCGGCGCGTTCAGAATTTCCCCGCATCCGCATTCTTGAGTCTATTCAGCAACTGAGACGGGACGCCAAACGCGAAAGGCCGTATCTGCCGGCAACACTGAGAACTCTTGAAGGCCGGATCGCTTCATTTGAAAAAGATTCCATCGAGCCGGCCGCCATCGCCGCTGCGGAGGTACTTTCAAACCTGCTGCTTGGGTGTGAGCGAATCCAGAGTTACAGCGCGCCCCGTTTGCTCCGCAGGCTTGACCCTACCAACCTCAGAAACAGCGCCGCGGAGCTTGCCTCTCTCTACCTCGCTCAGCCGTGTTTACACCAGCCGTGGCTTACCAGCCACCTCGTCGCCACATTGCTGGCGCCGGTGCTGTGCGAGTCCGTCCGCTGGATACAATTTGGTCTCAATAAGCAGGTAGCACTCATCCGCAACGAATTGCGAACGGGTTCATACGATGCTGCTGAACTGACCGCGCGCATCCGGCAGTTGGAATCGAAAGGCCTTTATGTGAGCAGCATGATATTCCCGCTGTTGCAGTTGCATACGGTGCCTAAGTCCCCCAAAGACGCTGCGCTGGGGAGAACCGCGTGAATGCCCTAGCGAGCGGTTGGCGAGGCGAGCGTTCGGCGGTCGAGTGGTTACACGATGAACCGTTCCGCTTTGAGTTCGATCAGGCGGTTCGCCTTCTCGAGCTGATTCGGAAGAGCTCGACGTTGGATGGGAGGTCGGATGGGAGTGCCGAATCGGACGCTCCGGTGCGTTTTCACTCTCGCGTCACTTTTGAATTTGCGGCAAGTGAAGTGCACGCCATCGCTCCTCCGACGCCAGACGGCCAACACATGCCCACCCTAACGGTGAACTTCATGAGTTTGGCTGGCGTAGGTTGTCCTCTGCCGTACGCCTACACCGAAATGATCCTGAAGGCGGCGTTTCAGCGGGATTGCGCCGCTATCGATTTTCTTGACATCTTCAATCACCGCCTCATCTGGATGTTTTACCGGGCGCACAAGATGCACCGGCCGACATTGACGGTGAATGCCCCGTCAAGCGGTGAGACCGCACAGTATCTCTTTTCTCTTATCGGACTCGGGCCGAACTCGCTACGAGGTCGCTCCGGTGTGTCAGACGGATCTCTGCTGCACTATAGCGGTTTGCTGTCGCGAAGCGTCCGCAGCACGGCTGGTCTGGAATGTATGCTCGCGGACTACTTTGGCGTGCCAGTCCGGTTGCAACAGTTTGCCGGCGCCTGGCGGGAACTCGACCGCCCGCAGCAGACTACGCTTGGGTTCATCGGGCTCAACCAAACTCTCGGTGATTCCGCTGTGTTGGGAAAAAGAGTGTGGGATCAGGCAGCCGGAGTGGTTCTTGAAATTGGCCCACTTGACTTACCCCGTTTTATTAGTTTTCTGCCTGGAGAAGAGGCCCACGGAATATTGGTGCAACTAGCGCGCTTTTATCTGGGCTTAACGTTTCAGCTGCAAATTCGTCTGCGTCTAAAACAAGGTCAAAAACCGAGCGCTGTTCTGAGTAGTTCCAGACTTGGCTATACAGCGTGGATGGGCCGCACAGAGAGCCAAGCCGGGGGCGCAGCTATCCATTTTGCGGTGAAGGCTTAAATGTCCACGACATTTCAGCAGGCAACTCTGCCGGTACAAATCACGACGCCGCTAGGAACGAACGCCCTGCTGGTTCGTAGTTACTCCGGTGAGGAATCCATCTCCGGCCTCTTTAAGTATCAGGTTTCCATGATCTCTGAAAATCCGCAGCTTGTCTTTCAGTCGATCGTGGGTAAATCCGTTACCTTGCAGATTCCGCAGAGCTCTGGTGATACGCACTACATCAATGGCGTTGTCACTAAGTTTTCCCAACAAGGCAGGGATCAGAGGTTCATCCACTATACAGCCGAGGTTCACCCCTGGTTATGGATGCTCACTCTGAATGTGGACTGCTGCATCTTTCAAAACATGACGGCGCCAGATATCATCAAGAAAGTCTTCAGCAATCTGGGCTTTTCCGATTACCAAGACAAGTTGTCTGGTACGTATCGCACTCGTGATTATTGCGTTCAATATCGCGAATCGTCATTTGCATTTGTGTCGCGCCTGATGGAGGAAGAAGGGATCTACTATTTCTTCCTACATGCGAGTTCGTCGCACACGATGATTCTTGCCGACGATCCAAGTTCTTGGTTCACCTGCGCAGGGCTATCTTCCGCGCTCTATTCACACAGACCGGATAGCTATAACGAAGACGACTTGGTCACTGAATGTCAATGGGAGCAAGTTATAACGTCTGGGCAGGTGAAAACAGATGATTTTAACTTCGAAACGCCCGACACTGATCTGCTGGCGACAGTCAGCGGCAACAATGCCAGCTTGTCGATTTACGAATATCCGGGCCTCTACAGCAAACAGAGCGACGGCGAATCGTTAGCCAACATCAGGTTGGCCGCGCTGGAGTTGCCGGGCAAAACGCTGCGCGGCGAAAGCGCATGCCGAAGCTTTTACGCGGGCGCAAAGTTCACGCTCAGTGGACATTATGTCTCTGCCTACAACACAGCTTACGTCATTCGCAAGATACGCTGCCAGGGCGACCATCAGAGCTACCGCAACTCATTTGAAGCCTTTCCAGCGAGCGCCACTTTCCGGCCGCCGTTGCTCACGCCGCGGCCGTTGATCTGCAGTACGCAAACGGCGCTCGTTGTGGGCAAATCTGGAGAAGAAATTTGGACCGACGAGTACGGCCGCGTGAACTTGAAGTTCAACTGGGATCAAAGCCCTCCGATGGATGAGACGTCTTCATGCTGGGTGCGCGTGGCATCTTCCTGGGCAGGGAAGCAGTGGGGCAGCATTAGCGTGCCGCGTATAGGAATGGAAGTCGTGGTCAGCTTTCTGGAAGGGAATCCCGATCGGCCGTTGATCACCGGCACTGTCTATAACGCCAGCCAAACTGTTCCTTATCCGCTGCCTGCGGAGCAGACGAGAAGCACCTTTAAGACCAGTTCGTCTACTGGTGGAAAAGGGTCGAACGAACTCAGATTCGAAGACAAGGCCGGTTCAGAAGAAGTGTTCCTTCAGGCTCAGAAGGACATGAACATAACAATTCTGAACAACCTCACTTCGACCGTGACGAAGGATGAGGCTCGAACTATTAAGGGCACGCGTACCCTGGCGGTGACAGGAAACGAGACGCACTCCAACAGCGCCGACTACTCGTCCAAAGTGAAGGGAAACTTTACCCTGCAAGTCGACGGCAACTTGTCAATAAAAGCGAGTGGAACCGTTTCCATTGAATCCGGCCTTTCCTTTACCAATAAGGCCGGTACGTCTTTGACCAATCAAGCCGCCGCAGCGCTAACGAACAAGGCAGGCACTTCCTTAACGAACCAGGCCGGCACATCGTTAACGAACCAAGCCGGTGAAGGGTTGACAAATAAAGCGGGCACTTCGCTGACGAATCAGGCGGGTGAGGGCCTTACCAACAAAGCGGGTACTCAGCTCACCGAACAGGCCGGTACCAGCCTAAGCATTAGCGCAGGCGCTTCGGGAACGATCAATGGCGGTGGGTCACTTACCCTCAAGGGCGGAATGGTGCAGATCAACTAGTTCGGGTCGAGGAAAGAAGGAGAGTTCTTCTATGGGCGTACAAGTGGTGATGGGCGCGTTGCTGAAATGCAACTATGGTGCGGCGCCATCGGCTCTGATGGTTCTGCCTTCGGCTTGTGTCAACGCTTGCAGCATGCCGGCAGCCACGGTCATGGACAACATTCCTATGCTCAATATTCTGCCGTTCGGTATGTGCCAGTCTATGGCGAATCCCATGGTGATCGCCGCGACGGCGGCCGCGATGGGAGTAATGACCCCAATGCCCTGCATCCCTGCCACGGCAGCTCCCTGGAGCCCTGGTTCACCAACCGTCAAAATTGGCGGGATGAAGACGCTGGATGCGTCGTCCAAATGCCAATGTATGTGGGGCGGAGAGATTCAGATTTCGTTCGCGGGCCAAGTAACCGTTCAGGTGCCATGAACAAGATATTCGAGCTTTCGATCTCCAAGGGCAGAGTTGTTCTACTGCTTGCTTCGCTGACGGTTTGCGGGGTTTTGCTATACGCCGCTGGGATCCTTACCGGGCTGATGCTTCCTCATCACCCGAGCATTACAGAAGATATGGCTTCCCATCCTTCGACGACACCGGTTCATACGGAGGAGACCGGCACGGCGACAAATCCTTCTTCGAATCTGAAGACCGGCGATATGCCAAGCCTTGGTCCAGCAACATCGCAGCTTGTCGTGCATGTGTCGAACTTTGAGGACCGTGTGCGGGCACAGAGCTTTGCTGATTCTCTGAAGCGGCAAGGCTTTCCCACTCTCCCGTTGCGCGCTCTGCAAGACGAGGATCGCTTATTGTACGCTGTCCGCTTGGGACCTTACTCAGACTGGGACAGCGCCGCCAGAGCGGCTGCGGACGTGCAGCGGTCATATAACCTGCCGACATATGTCCGTCCGCTTATGAAGAAGGAGTAGGCCCGCGCATTGGGCGTTTAATCAAATTACCTGGTGCCCGGGGCGGGACTTGAACCCGCACTTCCCTTGCGAGAAAAAGGATTTTAAGACCGATCTGAAAGTGCCTAAAGGCACCATTGTTCATTGTTTTCAATCGCTTCAAAACCAGCGTACTCGGCGAAGATTCGACGAATCCGAGCTACGTTATACGGAAAACTTACGGACTGATTTAGCAGCCAGCGCGGGCGTCAGTCGGCTACAGATTTGGCCAGTAAGACAGGCATTCGCTCTTACTCTGTTCAAGGGTTTAAGAAGCAAATTCTTCTACCTTAACCAACTCCAGCTTCTCAACGCGCTCGAAGTGAGCCCTGTTACGCGTGAAGAGCGGCAGGTTGTGGGCCAGAGCAATACCGGCGATCAGGCTGTCACCCATTCCGATCGTTTGTCCGGCCCGGTCGAGCTTTCTTCTAACTTCTGCAGCATGCTGCGCAGCTTCGCGGTCGAGCGGCAGCACACTAAGCGCATCAAGCAATTGGCGAACGGCGCGCCCTCGCTTGGTCTGGTCGGCGCCGCTAAGAAGCTCAAAGCAGGTAATTGCTGTAGTTTCGAGCCGTTCGGCCTTGATGTACTGCGCGATTTGATTCTTTACCGGCTGCACGCCGACCAAAAAGTCTATCAGCACATCCGTATCTGCAAGAATCAACGCCAACTCTCCCGGAGTTCCTTAACCGTACTTCGTAATTCATCGCCTTCCTTCTTTGAAAGCGACCCGCCTAGGGACAGCAGGGTTTTGCGGCGCTTTTCCCGTTCCACTTCGCCCTGCAAAAACGTTTCTATTGCTTCGCCGAGCACAGTGGAAAATCCCTTCTGCCCGCGACGCGACGCTAGCGCCAGCAAAGCACTCCGATGCTCAGGTTTCATCTCGATCGTCGTTCGCATATCTTTATCATACATGCACATGCATGTGCATGTGGAGGCCCAATCACAGCATGCGGAGAGCCTCCGCACTGATTTGTCGGCGCCAGCGGGTGTCTCTTGCCCGTGGGTTCGGCTACTAAAACACATCGAGCGACTGCGCACGTTTTCCAAAATCCCAGTTGTTGACAGGCGCGTAGTGCGCCTTGAAATCACATCCTAAACCGTCTTGGACGGTTAAGCCCCGTATTGTCCAAAAACCAATTTTAAGGAGTTCTGTTTATGAAGAAACACGCCCATCTTTTTTCCCCGGCCGTTCAGTCATTGTTACTGCTCGGCCTAACCGCAACCCTTTGTTTCGGGCAAGCGAGTCCCTTCGGCCAAGTGGCGCAAGGCGTCTCTGTGGAAGTCGTCGCCATTGTCAAATGGGTCGGCATTATCATCGCCGTGGTTGTCGGGCTCAGTCTCGCCGGCGGCGGCTCGCATGGCGCACACATGGGCG
>PMSX01000252.1 GCA_003167495.1 Bryobacterales bacterium
TTTTAGTGAAACGTTATAGTAGTCACAACGTGACTACCCATATCATTGCGCTACGGTAGCTTTTTGGGTTCAATCTTTTCGTTGCAAATAAACACAAACTTTGCCGTACGTGAATAACGTATACTCGAAAGGTGAGGAAGATCGTTGCTCTTCCGAGGTATGAGAAGCAAGTCAAACGGCTGATCCACTGGCATACCCGGTCATTCGCGGCACGGGCGGATTTCGAAAGGCTCGGTGGAGTCGCGGCGCTAGCGGAAAGAGTGGCGGTGTCCGCGCTATCTTCCACTACTTCGTGTCTGGCGATACGGTTTTCTTCACGCTGCTTTATGCAAATAACCAATTGGAGAATTTGACTCATGATCAAGAAAAAGAGCTCAAGCGTCTCGCGCAAGCCATCGAAAGCCGCAAATAAAGGAACAACCTTCGGGCCCGATTTGATTGCGGGAGCCAAGCAAATTCTCGCGCACGTCGAAGGACGGAAGGTGATGAAGGAATACACGCTGCCTGTGCCGGTTGATGTAAAAGGCATCCGCGCAAAAGTGGGGATGTCGCAGACCCAATTTGCCGCGGCATTTTGTTTGAATCGCCGCACTCTTCAGCAATGGGAACAGGGGAAGGCCTCACCTGATTTGGCGGTGCGCGCGTATTTGACAGTTATCGAGCGAAATCCAGATGTGGTCAAGGCCGCGCTTCGTCAGTGATTATGGACCGGTACGCAGCGTTGTTGAAACACACGGTTGCCGGACAGTAAACGGCGGGTCAGCCCAGAGGGTCTGGCTTTGTCTCAAAACGCCCCATGCCGAAACAGGTACGACTTCCTTGATTTCCCTTCAGCATATGGGTATTGTCTAGGCAGAGTCGGGCCAAATGATAATTCATTTAAACGGATGGCCGGGAGTTGGGAAAAAGACAATCGGAGCTGTTCTCGCTGAATCAGATGCGCGGGTTTTGACTCGCCCGCACGCTGGACACTTTACGAAAAAGTGCGGGCGGCTGCCTATTTGGCCTTAAGAGAGCGGCCAACGACTGAATGCTTCGTAATGACGAATGCGCTGTTTAAGGATGCGCCACGTGAGTTGGATGCTTGGCGACACGTAGTCGAGCTTGCAATATCACGAAACGTCCCATTGGTTCCCGTGGTTCTTGAAGCGGAACTGGATGAAATATCAGGCGTCTTCAGAGTCCCGACCGTGCTGGGAAAAAAATGACCAACGCGAAGCTCAGAAGTTTTTACGTCACAGACAAACTCCAGTATCCTAACGTGCCAGAACTTCTCGCCCTCGATGTAACATATCTCACTCCGCAGGAGGCGGCGGCGCGGATTGACAATCATGTTCGTAGCATAAGTGCGGCACTCCAGCCAGCCAGCAAGTTGTATTTACAGCTTCGCTAGAACGTTACACTAAGACATTTATTGACACAGCCACGAAATGGGCCGCAGTAGTGGGCGACTAGCCTACACTAGCCGTTCGATCAGCTATCTCCATAAGATACTCGCTCAACGCTACCGGTGCTGATAAAAAGGGCGAGTGGCTAGTGTTTAGAGAATAAACTGTGTCGCACGGAGTCTCCGTATACATCCATTTCTGGGTGCGTGGCCCCAATGCTCTATCGCGCAAGCACTCAATATAAAATCGCGAGACACCGGACGGCGATGGGTTCGGCAAAGTATTGGAAGTTGACAAACCCGGCGGAATGAGCGGCTCAGGCTGCAGTTGACGGATCGCCCATTCTGCGTCCTCATCGCTGCAATCTTCGTAGAAAACGCTTCTGGCAAACTCTTTCTTAACAGACGACACACCCCTGGCGACGTCGATCTCCAGGCTGTCTCGAAGGATCGACTCTTCGTCCATCGCCATGACGTCGCGCGGCGTCTTGCCGAGCGGCAACAGGAACGCCGACAAGAAAACCAGGCTTTGAACATTGTCGCTTCGACGGCGCGCTACTTCGTCAATGATCATGCCGCCGGAACTGTGTCCCACCAGGACCGCAGGGACCGGTAGGGCATCAAGTATTTCACAGACTCTGGGGACATACATTTCGTAAGGTTTAGCAGTGAGCGGCGTGGGATCAGCACCGTGAGCCGGCAGGTCAGGCGCAATCACCTGGTGGCCCTTCCTCTTTAATAGCCCCGTGATCTTTGACCAGCACCACGCGGCATGCCACCCTCCGTGAATTAATACGAATGTGCTCAAGCTCTCATCGTACATAAGGTCGGGCAAAAGCTACATTTTGCCAAAGCGCCGGATTGTGGCTGAAAAACGTCACTATCGGAAAGAACCATGCCCGGCGCTGACGCCGCAACTTACGCTCATTTTGCACCGGCGTTTCGGCATTTCCAGCGGAGCGAATTATATGGTAAACCTACTCCATGGAACTCTTCTCTGGCCAGCTGAAGCAGATGTTTCGCCGCCTATGGCGCGCGCCGATGTTCACTTTCATCGCCGTCCTCACGTTGGCGCTTGGCATCGGCGCTAACACAGCTATCTTCAGTGTGCTGGAAGGCGTGTTGCTCAAACCGCTGCCCTACCGCGACCCGGATCGTTTGGTGGGTCTGTGCCTCACGGCCCCCGGGCCGCCCATGAGCGGCCACGTCATAAACCTTATTGATCGATCGATATACTTCACCTACCTCGACAAGAGCCTCACGTTCGAGAGCCTCGGCGCCTATAGGGGCGACAGTGTGAACGTGACGGGCGTCGCCGAACCGGAACGAGTACACGCCGTCGATTTCACTTACGGCCTTCTTCCCACGTTGGGCGCGCAACCCGCACTGGGGCGTTTGTTTTCCGCAAAAGACGACTCGCCCGGTTCTCCCGAAACCATCATCCTTTCCTATGGCTACTGGCAGCGGCGCTTCCACGGCGACCCTTCCATCATTGGCCGCCATCTTCAAATTGACGGCAAATCGCGGCAAGTCATTGGCGTGATGCGTCCCGAATTCCGCCTCCTCGATATGGACGCCGCGCTCTTCCTGCCATTTCAGTTCGACCGGGCGAAGACGACGCTCGGCGATTTCGCGTATCAGGGGGTAGCGCGGCTCAGGCCCGGCGTCACTCTTTCGCAAGCGAACGCAGACGCTGCCCGCATGCTGGCCATAAGCAGTCGAAGCTTCCCGCCATCGCCTTTCTTCAGTGTGAAGGATTTTGAAGATTTCCACTTTGCGCCGACTCTGCGTCCTTTCAAACTGGAGCTGACTGGCGATATCGGCCCGACTCTCTGGGTGTTGATGGGAACCATTGGCCTTGTGTTGCTGATTGCCTGCGCCAACGTTGCGAATTTGCTGTTGGTCCGCGTCGAATCGCGGCATTTGGAACTTAACATTCGCGCAGCGCTAGGCGCAACCACTGGTCGTATCGCTTATGAACTGCTTTTTGAGAGTCTCACGGTTTCCATACTCGGAGGTATTTCGGGCTTGGCTTTAGCATCCGGCGCTTTGCGCGTACTTGTGGCCATCGCACCTGCGGGGTTTCCCCGCATTGCCCAGATCGGCATCGATGCGCCCGTTCTGCTTTTCGCCATCGCTATTTCCCTCTTCACTGGCCTCCTCTTCGGATCGGCACCGGCTCTCAAATACGCTGGCTCGCGTCTTGCCCCGGGTTTGCGCGACGGCGGCCGCGCCATAAGCGTAAGCCGGGAACGACACCGTGCGCTCCATACTTTGGTGGTGGTGCAAGTGGCACTCGCGCTGGTTCTGTTGATCAGTTCCGGTTTGATGATCCGCACATTCCGGGCGCTGACGCAAGTGCAACCCGGCTTCTCCAGCCCCGAGCAAGTGCAGACCCTTTCGCTCTCCATCCCCGAAACGCAGGTGCCGGAACCCGACAAAGTTCTGCGCATGGAAGAAGACATCGCGGACCAACTGAAAAATATTCCAGGTGTTGGGTCGGTCGCCATCACTACGGTCGTCCCCATGAGCGGCATTGTCTCGGATGGTTTGTTGTATGCCCTAGATCATACCTACCGCGAGGGACAAAACCCTCCCCCCGCGCACCTCATTTGTGCGTCTCCCGGCTTGCACCAAACGATGGGGACCTCAATCGTCGCGGGTCGCGACTTTACTTGGAGCGACGAGAACAGCAAAACGCCGGTCGCGATGGTCTCTGAGAGCTTTGCCCGCGATTATTGGGGCAGTGCCGCAGCGGCGCTGCATAAGCAAATCCGCGTGCATATGAACGACGATTGGCGCGAGATCGTGGGTGTGGTCGGTGACATCCACTATGCGGGTGTAGATCGACCTGCGCCCGCCGCTTGCTATTTTCCCCTCCGCCTCTCTAATTTCTCCGGCGACAAAGAAGCCGTTGTGCGCTATGTATCCTTTGTCATTCGGAGCTCGCGAACCGGTTCGGAGAGCTTCCTCAAAGAGGTCCGCCGTTCGATCTGGTCCGTCAATCCCAACTTGCCCCTCGCAGAGGTTCGCACACTGGATGATTTCTACCGCAAATCAATGGCGCGCACTTCGTTCACCCTGGTGCTGCTCATGATCGCCGCCGGCATGGCATTGCTTCTCGGCGCAGTCGGCATTTACGGCGTCATCGCCTACACGGTCTCGCAGCGTACACGCGAAATTGGCATACGCATGGCTCTAGGCGCAGACGGCGCTCAGGTAGCCGCTATGTTCGTCCGCCAGGGCATGCTACTAGTAGGCATCGGCGCAGCTTGCGGCGTGTTTTCGGCTTTGCTTCTGATGCGCCTGCTTTCAACCTTGCTCTTTGGGGTAAAGCCAGCCGACCCCCTCACCTATATCGGCATGGTTCTGCTGATGCTGCTCATAGCATTCATCGCAAATTACCTGCCTTCGCGCCGTGCCGCGCGCCTTGATCCAGTCACAGCCTTACGGCTCGATTAGAATTGCGTAGGCCTCAGTTTTCCGCAGCACCGATGATCGCCTCGTCGTCTTTCTGCCCAAAGGGTGCGTGTCACAAACAGACGGACGCACCGTTTATGCCAAACAAACTTAAATCCCCTGATGTTCGAAGTCCGGATGCGTACAGCCCGCAAACTCCATCACCGCCGTATTCCCCGTGTATCCCAAATGCTCACGCTGGATCAATGCCGATGCATAGAAAGCGTCGATTGCCGTTTTCTTAAACTCCAGGAAGAAACGATCCAGCTCCGTCTGCGGCGCCGACTCGCCTTTCGCTAACTCGACCATCAACTCCTCTCGCTGTGGCCCGGAACACGCTGTGAACGAATGCTGGAATCGCCCTTGCGCGAGCCCCTCCACGCCCCCCAGTCCGTTTCTCCAAGACTGCACCTTTTCAGTCGCACCATGTTTCAAAACTACGTCAATGTAATAAGCCACATGCGCATCGTGCGCGCCGGGCCCTGTCTCGTCCGTCGGCAGAAGCGTCTCAGCCAAGGCATCCAGCAAATCGTATTCAGCCTGCGTCAAAGCCTGCGGTCGATACCCCGCAAAGTCCGGCGCCGCGAACAGCCCCGGCGCACTCGCCGCGCAAACGCCCAAAATCGCGAAGAACTCTCTCCTTTGTAAAGTCATCCAAGTTCTCCTCTCTTAGCCTTCTCCACTAGCCGCTCACTCATCCGCCACGCGAGCGCAATGTTTGTCAACGTTGGATTCTTTTCCGGATACGCTGCAAACACCGAAGAATCTCCTACAAACAAATTGACAAGGTCATGCGCCTGTCCGTCCGCATTCAACACTGCTGTCTTGGCATCGTTTCCCATACGGACTGTCCCCACCCAATGGTTATAGTCAATCTGCAATGCGTCCGCCGTAACTTCCTTCGGCCTCGAAAGCACCTCGCCATGCGCCGCGTGAATAATCTCTTCCGACGTTGCGACCATATCCTTCGCCATCGCCACGTCGTTCTCTTCATAATGCAAATGCACCCTCGGCAGCGGCAACCCGTAACGATCCTTCCGTCCCGGATCTAAATCGACGAACTTCTTCGCCGACGCGAGCAGCGCGCCTTGCATATTCATATTGGCGGAACAAATCGCCTTCTCTTTCAGCTCGCGCTTCAACGCTCGCCCAAATCCAACGGGGTATTGAATCCTTGGATTATTCGGATGCAACCCCGACCCGCATTGCACTTGATAGGTTCCCGCGAAGTTCTTACTCGGCTCATCCCAATAAAGCCCGCTCAGCAACCCATGATAGTAATCCGTCCCGTCATCGTTTGACGCATCGCGATTCTTTAACTGCGGAAAGAATGCGCTGACGCTGAGCCCAAAATGGCTAGTTAGATTCCGCCCCACTTGCCCGCTGCTGTTCGCCAAGCCGTTAATCAAAAGATGCCGCGCCGTCTCCACCGTACTGCAAGCCAATACCAGCGCCCGGCATTCCAACTGCGTCGTGGAACCCGTCTCGTCCACATATTCAATCGCCCTCACGCGCCGCCGGCTCTCGTCCGTCAGAATCTGCGTCATCATCGACCCGCTGAGCACTGTCAAATTGCCCGTCTTCAATCCGAGCGGAATCGGCGTATTCGCTGATGTATACTTCGCATCCACCTCGCAACCGTTCATGCAATGCCCGCAATAATGGCACTTCGCGCGCTGGCCGTCATGAAACTCCGTGGGCATGGCTTTGCGCAGCGGAACAAACTCAATCCTCCGGCCTTGCGCCTTCAATTGCTGCACGCCTTTTTTCAGCGCATGCTCCCCGCACCGCATCGGCACGCCCTTCTGAAACTCGCCATCAGGCATGTTCCACAGGCCGTCTTTGTTGCCGTACACACACATGAGCCGCTCCGCCTTTGCATAGTACGGAGCCACCGTGTCATAAGAAATCGGCCAGCTCTTGAAGTCGAGCGGCCCAAAGCGCAAACTATGCCCAGCCCAGCAAAGCGATCGTCCACCTACCGCCCGCAACAACCCATGCCCGGGCCGGTCGCCCACCGGTGTAAAGTGATTCTTGTCTGAAAAATCAGTTACGCTCAGCAGCGGCGTCCGGTGAGCAGCCAGCCGCTCGTCCAACTTTTCATAAATAGAAGCATGTCCGCCGTAATCCATTCCCGGCCGCAGCCACCGCCCCGATTCCACTAACGCCACCTTCAGGCCGGCTGCCGACAGCACATAGCTGCTAATTCCCCCGCCGGGCCCACTGCCTACCACGCAAACGTCAAATATGGTTCGCCGCATTTCCCTGCCAACGTATCATGAATGCGCTGTCCCTATGGTGCGCCGTGCCCTCCGTTTCGCAAAACGCACCACACACACTCGCCAATCCGGAGCCGCGACGGTACTCGATGCTCTCCGCCAGGTCTGTTTGCATCGTGGCTGGAGCCTGCTCATGCGGTGGCGGTCGTCGAATCGAATGTTCGACCCGAGAAAATCATGCATGCTTTCAAGTCGTACGCGAGCCGCAACTTGAACCGTCTGGGAGTCGATGAGCCCGATCGAAAGCGTTGGGCGCGCCATGGCAGCACACGCTGGTTGTGGAAGGATGAAGATGTCCAGAAAGCCATCTGTTATGTCGTCTCGGGGCAAGGCGAAGCCATGGAAGTTCACCGCGTAGAGTTGGTGTAGCGTACCGCTTCTTTACAGGTTGGGAGCGACGAGGCCCACTTCTATGTCGCACACCCGCTCACCCGGGTCTTTGGTTGGTAGATGCCGGTTTAATGCGAATCCTCCAATCACCCGGGGCATCCTGTCGATACCCGTCAAACAGAAGTCCGCCGTGTGGATGAAGGATCTCTTCGGTCAACTGGATCAGCTTACTTCGCTGGCCACTCCATGCGTCAAGAAAAGCCTCTTCCCATCGAGTTGACAGTGCGGCATCGAGTTTCTTGCGCCTGCGAGGTATGTGTTTTCCTGAAGCCGACCACATGCCGAGCGAGCGGAAATAGAAATCTCCTAGTTGTTCATGCAGCCTCCCGATGATAGCGGCGGCTTCAATAGCGTTGCGGGGATCCCGCAAATCGTCGATCAGATCCGAGATCGCGTACCGTTTTCTTGAAATGTCTCGGCGTCCCACTGAGGCGCTTTGTCACTCAGCGCTTGCTGTGCCATGCCCTTGATCTCATTCGCCATTCGATGCCCGGCCGGAACGACTGGCCCTTCTAACACCATTGCCGAAAGCATGGGAACGCCCCTCCTTGCGTCGTCGCGAAAGAAATAACGGAGTGTCTCTGAGTCATGGGTAAATACTTCAACGGGCCAGTCGTCAAAAACGAAGGACTCGCGCCAAGCGTTATCCAGCTTCTGGAAGATGACTACCAGATCTATATCCGAAAACATCGTTGCTTCCCCGCGATTGAAGCTGCCTGCCACAAAAGCCAACATCGCATCGGGGTACCTGTCGGTCAAGATGTCACAGGCGACTTCGACAGGCGGGCGGCGTTTTAGCAACGGTGGCTGAGGCGGCGCATTCGGCACAAACTAGCGTTCACAAACCTCGAAAATAAATTTCTACCCCTCTATCCCCCTGATCCCACAACACTTACTCGAATTCCCTCGCCTCGCAACTCATCCCGTCCAGCCGCCCCCCTTGTCATCCTGACACCGAAAGGAATTCCATCTTATGTCTATCTCCGAAGCTCAACTCAACGCTAACCGCGCCA
>PMSX01000291.1 GCA_003167495.1 Bryobacterales bacterium
TTAGTGTTCGCACTCAATTTGCTGCCGAGCGGCCAATATTCGCAGATAATTAGCGAACTGACATTTAGCGAGTCCGACACAGACGGCCGCCCTCTCCCAACTCTGGCCTGCGGCGCCGAATCAGGCGGCGACGAATTACTCAGCCGCCTTGAATGGGTAACCGAAGAAGACCTCAACATCGTCCTCGATTACGAAGAAATCAGAGAGCCCGGTGTCGAGGGCTCTTCTGCCGGTGGCCGGATCGTCATTCGCACCAGCCTCTCGCCAACGCGCAAAGCAGGCGTAGTCGTCCATGAGCTCGCACACGAACTCCTCCATAAAAGAGATCAGCAGCCAGAAGCCATCACGAAAAACAGACAGCAGCGCGAGCTCGAAGCGGAGGCCATTGCCTACGTTGTTATGCGCCACTTCGGCATCGAGCACGTCGCCTGCAATTATCTGGCGACATACAAAATCGATAGCGCTCAACTCAAACAGTCGCTACAAACCATCAGTACAACAGCGAAATTCCTCATCTCTGCTATCGATCCGCAATTCGATCAAACCGGAGACGACACCGCCAACAGGGCCTCTGTTCGGCCGGCCTAAGCCGGCTACTCTTCAGCCAAATTAAAATTCGCCATAGAACGTAAACTGAAATCGCCGGCAAAGTGAGACCCCGGCGATTGTTCGACTCGCTGATTGCTCTACCCTTGGCGACTACCCGCGACTGTTAGACTTTCGAAGAGGATTTCATGCGTCGCATGCGGTATTCAGTTGCCATGAGCCTAGACGGCTACATTGCTGGGCCAAAAGGAGAATTTGACTGGATCAAGACCGATCCAGATTTCGATTTCAATGCTTTATTTAGCCAGTTCGACACGATTGTGGCTGGGCGCGGTACCTTTGAGCCAATGGTAGCGGTCGGCCGCACTTCGATACCCGGCATGAAAACGCTTGTGGTGTCGAGAACGTTGCGACCAGAAGACCACCCGGACGTTGTAATCGTACCTGAGATCGCAGCATTAAAGGATATGAAAGCGAGCCCCGGAAAAGACATTTGGCTGTTCGGTGGTGGGAAGCTTTTCCGTAGCCTCGCCGAGGCGGGAATGGTGGATACGGTGGAGGTTTCGGTCATGCCAATTCTATTAGGAGACGGCGTCACGCTCGCGCCAAACCTGTCAAATTGGATTAAGCTTTCTCTCACCAATCACAGAGTATATTCGTCAGGATCCGTTTCGCTGGAATACACCGTTCGCCAATAGATCCGCCCTTACGGCGCAGGCTTCACTAATAGTGTCCAGCCGGCCGAGAGCGTGGCGTTGAAGCTGTATCAAGTAGTCAAATGTATTGGCACGGCACCGTTCACAGCTGTGGACCAGGCTCATGAATAGATCGGCCACGTGCGCGACGTTTAAGAATAGGCTATTGATATCTGAGCGCCACCACAGGATCAATTCGCATCGCTCGGCGGGACGGCAGCCAGGTCGCAATCAGTGCGATGGCCAGGAAGAATAAAGATGCGCCGGCAAAGGAGACGCCATCAACGCTGTTCAATCCATAGAGGACGCCGCGCAGGAGCTGCGAAGCGCCGGTAGCGAGAACCATTCCTACGAGCAGTCCGGCCAAGACGGGGCGAGTGGTTTGGTGCATCATGAGGACGAGAATGTCGTGTTTTTGCGCGCCGATCGCGAGGCGGATGCCGACTTCGCGCGTGCGGAGCACGACGATATAACTGACGGTGCTATAGATGCCCATTGATGCCAGTAACAGGCCGAAGAGACTGATCGCGGAAGCAATCGCGGCACAGATGCTATCGATAAGGAAGGCGTCCGTCTGACGAAGCATCTGCTGAAGAGTGGCAACGGACGCAACCAGGCCTGGATCGACTGCCGAGATCGTCGTGTCGATGGCTTGCATGATTCGCATGGGATCGGACCGTGTGCGGACGAGAATTGGATAATCATGGAGGCGCTCGAACGGCAAAGGAAGGTAGATTTGTTGGGAATCGCTGCCGTCGAGCATAACGCCTCGCGTATTGCGGGCCACGCCGATTACCTGCCAGGCCGGCCCGTCGGGAAGAAGTTCACCCTTGTTATGAAACTGCTCGCCGGTGCCCAGACGCAGGCTGCGGCCGATCGGGTTCTGGCCCCGCCAAAGCCGTTCGGCCGCTGATTCACTCAGGATGATGGGTTGCTCCGCGGCGCTCGACGGCGATTGAAAGTTATGGCCTAACAAGAGTGGAATGCTGAGAGTCTCAAAGTAGTTTGGCTGGATCCAGGTGTAATAAAGGATGGCGCGGCTGTCGCGGGGCGAGGGCGGTTCTTCGTTGAGCCCAACGGCGGCTCTTCGCGGACTGTTGTCGTCGGGCGCGCGGGCGCTCGTGATGGCAGCCACTCCAGGCAGTGCGGCAAGGTGAGAACGAAGGTCGCGGACGAGGAGGGCCTTATGATCGGCGGTGTATTTGGATTCCTCCGGAAATTGAAGACTCAGTTCAAGGACGTGATCGCCATCATATCCAGTATCCGTGCTGAGCGCGTGAATGGCGCTGCGGATCAACATACTTCCGGCGATCATCAGTGCGAGCGAGACGGCAACCTGCGCGGCGATGAGAAGGTGGCGCAGCCAGCTACGCACGGGTGACGGGCCCATGCCACGGAGAACGGAGGACAGGGCGGCGCGGGAACTTTCGATGGCCGGCGCGAGCCCAAACAAGATGCCGGTGAAAACAGAGATGGCAAAGACGTAGGCAAATATTTGGAGGTCGGGGTTCACATCGAAGATCAGCGTAAATTCGGCGGGCAGCGCTTCAGCGGCCTTTGTTGCCGCCACGCGCAGCAGAATCCACGTCACCGGCAGTGCGATGCAGCCCGCAATTAAACCCATAAGTGCGCTTTCCGTTAGCAATTGCCGAATCAAGCGCGAACGGCTGGCTCCTAGCGACAGACGCATCCCTATCTCTTGCTGACGGATTGTTGCGCGAGCCAGTTGTGAGCTCGCGGCGTTGGCACAGGCGACTACCAATACCATACCGACCGCGGCCATGATGAGTAAAACAGTTAGTTTCAAGTTGGCGTTCATAGGGCCAGGCAAAGGGGAACCAGGCGAGATTAATGCCGTGACATCTTTACTGAGGTCGGAATGGGGATCGTGCAGAGCGCGGAGGTGTCCAGCGAATAAGGTTGTTTCCGCTTGTGCGCGAGTCATAGTGACGCCGGGGTTAAGGCGGCCGAAAACGCGGCAACACAGGTCTTCGCGGTCACGCTGGAGTTGGCTTTCCGGATGAACTGAGCGATGCAGACTGAGTGGCAGAAAGATGTTTGGCACCGCGATGCTGGTACCAACGAAGTTGTGAGGAGTGATTCCGATGATGCTAAAGGCGGAGCCATTGAGGCGAATGGTCTTGCCGAGGATGGCCGGATCGCCGGCAAAGCGTCGCCGCCAATAATTTTCGCTGATGAGGACGGAAGGAGACGCCGCGAGCTGCGACAGACTTTGGGATTCGAAGGTGCGTCCGCGGAGGGCGGACACACCGAGTAGTGAGAAGTAATTCTCCGAGACAATGAAGGCGCTGGCGAACTCGGCGTTGCTGGCTCCCGGGCGCAGCATCCCGAGCCTTCCCAGCAGCGATCCACCGTCCGCGCTGCGCTGGCTGACGATGCCGTCGGCACCGGTGAGCTTTAACTGGTCGATGTAAACCGCGATGAGGCCGCTGAAGGAATGGAGGTGGTCACGATAGGCTTCGTAATCGGGATAGCTGAATGTCACGTTGTTTAGGCCCGATTGGAGACGGAGGGCGAGGTTGACCATGGTGGCGGGGTCGCGCGCATCAAGGGGCCGGGCGATGAAGGATTTGTACGCCGTGAACACAGCGGTATTGACGCCGATACCGAGCGCCAGGGCAAAGACGGATACGGCTGTGAAGCCGGGATGGCGAAGCAAGGTGCGGGCGCCATAGCGCAGGTCTTGAAGTACGGTTTCGAACAGAATCATTGAATGGCCTCATTCATGCGGTTGGCGCGTCAATTCGCTTTCGGATAGAAGACGATTCCAAGCGTCGATTATTACAACCGGGCGCGATTTTACGGCGATTAACATCACGGGCGGCCACGCAGCTCTGCCGAAAAGACACGATAGATCCGCTCTGACGGCGTAGTGTTTACAATTAGTCCTGAACCTGCCCCCTGGGCTGAGACAAACAGT
>PMSX01000083.1 GCA_003167495.1 Bryobacterales bacterium
CAGATTGTGAAAGCCGCCCAGCAGACCGCGTGGGCGCAAAACCGAGGGTGCAGAATAGCATCCCCGCCGATATTCACCTGAGCCACTCCGAAAATTATCTCATCTCATCGGATGGCGGACCGGCGTTGACCGCGTGCTTCACCGTGCCGCTTTTCGGATGGCGTGATCCGGGAGCTGTCCGAGAAGTGGTTGGTCGGCGATTACTAAATGCTTGGTGACTTATCCGGCCAATCGTCATGCCCGCGCGGCGTTAACTTGTTCAGAATGTGGCGCGTGCAGAGATTGGACCGGATAAATCGGAAATAACCTGCCAACCTGATTGATTCTAAATCGCTTACGCTGCACCTCGTGCAAGCAGATTTGGGCCGTTATTTTAGACTACTCGCGGGTAATCTCCAAGAACGCAGTATCTGGGGGCCCGCAATGGATGCCGAACAGAATCGCGCCTGGCGACTGATGCAGCCGGCGTGCATCTCGCGGCGCCGGGCCTGCGTGGTGTGTGGTATCGCAACGCAATGCGTTCGGTCGTTTGGGACAGGCCGAAACCCTTGAAGAATGGTTCGACGCAGCCGCCTTAAGGTTGATTACGTTCCGCAGGTTTTTCATCTTGCGTCCGGCCCCATCAAAGGCCACGAGTTTGGGTTGAAGCTTTCCGCGCAAGATAGGGGTGCTTTGATCGCCTTTTTGGCATCACTGTAGCCGAGCGCTGCTTTCGACGCGAGGAAAGGTACTTCGCTCGGGCGGAGCAGGGTTAAACGACCCACCCGCGCCGCAAGGCCTTGCCGACGGCCTCGCCTTTCGAATGCGCCTGGAGATGAAGATAGATATTCCGCACGTGGAAGCGAATGGTCTCGATGCTGATCCCTAACTCAACCGAGCAAGATTTGTAGCTGTGGCCCTCGGCCAGCAGTTGAAGTACTTCCCGTTCACGAACGGTCATTGGGTTCTTGGCCTCGGCTACTCCGCCGCGCTGAATTCGCAGAACAGCGCGGCGCGCAATTTCGGGCGACATCGGAGAGCCGCCGTCGTGCGATTCCCGAATCGCCGCAATCAGATGGCTTGGCTCAATATCCTTTAGCAAATATCCCAGTGCTCCATGACACAATGCCCCAAACACATTCTCTTCATCATTGTGAATAGTGAGCACGATGATCGGAACCTTCGGCATTAGCTCATGCAGCCTCTTTACTAATTCCGCACCAGATAGTCCGGGAACGCCAAGATCTGTCAGAATCACGTCGGGGCATACCGGCGCCATCTTTGCGATGGCTTCGTGGCCGGAAATATACTCTCCCACCAAAGACATGCCGGGCGAACCGGCGATCAAGGCCGCCAAACAGTTGCGTGTGACCTTCTGGTCCTCAATCAAGGCCACTCTGATAACGCTAGCGGTCTTGCTGGCTGACATAGCCATCCTCGTACCCTGGCCTCCTTCGCCACAGGCTACACCAGCGAGAGCTGGCCCTTCTCAACGGAACCGCGATTTCAATAAAGGTACCCTGACCGAGCTTGGAGTGTATAGAAACCGAGGCTCCAATCGCGGATGCCCGCTCTCTCATGAAAACCAGGCCGTTACTGCTTCCATTGGCTTGCTCGCTAAATCCTACGCCATCGTCACTCACTTTCACACGTAGTGAGTCTCGCGTAATGCTGAGGTCCACGCGTGTTTTTGTCGCCTTCGCGTGGCGCACCACATTAGTAAGCGACTCCTTGATAAAGAGCAGCAGCGTCCTCCGAATCGTGGGAGCTAAAGAGTAATTCCAGTGCTGCGGGTTCTGAACCCGAAATTCCAGGTTGCGATGCCCACAGAGCGAAAATGCGGCCTGGCGGCACTTCGGAACAAATTCGGCAAGACGATCGCGTCTGGGATCCGCCGACCACACGATGTCGTACATGGATTCCCTCAGTTCGCGCGCGCGCCGCGCCAATTCATCAAAGGCCCCGAGGCGCCCCTGGCGAGCCGCTACTTCCGAAACCAAAGCGATTTCCACTAGTCCGCTTCCTAAATCGTCGTGCAAATCCGCTGCGAATCCCGCTCGCATTCGCTCCAAGGCAATCGCTTGCGACAAGGTCCTCCGGTGCCAGGCAACAGCTGCGGCCGCCAAGGTCCCCACGCTCAAACTCCAAAACCACCAAGTGAGCCAAAATGGAGCGGCGATGGAGAACTCGATGTTCGCCGTCTTGTCGCAAGAGAGACCGTTGGAGCTAAATGGCTGCACCTCGAAACGGTAGGAACCCGGGCCGAGCCCGCCATACGTGATCGATCTCGCTTCTGTTCCTTTATGCCATGCCGGATCGAGACCGAGCAGGCGGTAGCGGTAGAGAAGAGCGTCATCGCTGGCAAAAAAAGTGCTGCCGTAGGTAATTTCTATCGAGTTCCAATTCGCGGGAAAGTGAAATCCTCCCAACCGCTGGACACCCTCGTCAGACGCAGCTACACGCCTTCCGCCGGCAACGAGTTGGTGAATCACCGGATTTGCCGGCCGAATAGGTTCATCCGCCTCTGGCTCCAACCGCGATAGGCCGAAGTTGGAGGCGAACCAAATCGCGCCACTGTGATCGCAATACAGCCTCTGCGTCTCGCCGGCCGGCAGTCCGTTGCTGACCTCGAAATGATCCACCTGTCTATTCGTCGGGTTGTAGCGATCCACTCCCTGTCCGCCCGCAACATAGATACGGCCGCTATGATCTTGGGCCAACGCATACAAATGCCGGCTCCGTAAGCCTGCGTTGTCTTGATAGCCGGCGACTTGTGGGTCTCGACCGCAGGGATCATCCACTCTGGCAAGCCCTCCACGGGCCGACGCCACCCATAACCGGCCTTCACGATCCGGCAGTAAGGCATTAATTGTGCCCTCCGGCAGACCCCTCTCGATCATTTGCATTTGCCCGTCGCGGAAACGCGCCAAGCCTCCTTGAAAGAAACCGATCCAAACAGCGCGGCTTTCATCCATCGCAAAGGAAAGGGGAATGGGTGGGTGGTGGAGCGCTTGTGCAAGTTCCGTGCTATAGTTCTCAATCGACTCGGATGCCCGTACCCAGCGGGCCAGGCCAGTGCCCGTGGCAATCCATATGTTCCCCCCGCCATCTTCAAAAACCCTGGTAATGGCGCTGTCCGGCAGCCCGTTCGCCGCAACGTAGCGTGCTTTGGGCAAGGTCTGTGAGAGTGACTCGGCACTATTCACTTTGGGATAACGGAAGAGACCCTCCCCCGTCGCCACCCACCATTCACCGGCTCGATCTCTTAAGATGAGGCGGTCCTCTCCCCAGCCGAAAAAATGAACTTCCGGCGGCGTACGCAGCGGAATTGGTTGGAAGCGCTTTCCGTCAAAGCGATTCAGCGTATGCTTGCTACCCGATACGGCATACAGTGTGCCGTCGGAAGTTTCGAATACCGACTGAACCTGGGGCGCCTCCAGCCCGTCGTTGACAGAGTATTGGGAAATCTCAAGGCTAATACGCGCCGCGCCGACATTGCCAAGGGCCACCCAAAGTTTTCCGGCACTGTCGGTTGCCATGTCGCCAATCCATTGGGAGCCGAGAAGCGAGTTCTTATCGTACCCATTCAGAGACGGGCTCCAGTTCTCGATCGAATACGCAAGCTTCCTCTGATGATTCGCAATACTACACCTCAAAAAGGATTGCTCATTCAACCGGAGCTCGTGAAGGCCCAGCGTTCCAACCCAAATCCTCCCCGCTTGATCCTGGCGAAGCGACAAAACCGAAAATCTCGGGCAATGCCAGATCCGAAGCGGCTCGCTCCTCAAATCAAACCTGTCAATTCCATCCCTTCCGCCTACCCACAAACTCCCTTTGCCGTCCACCATCAGCGCATGGATGCGATAAGGCACCTCGCGATGGTTAGACCATTCGCTGATTTGGCCGCCTGGCCTCAGCCGCATTAACTCTCCTCCACCGGCCCAGATCGAACCATCTTCCGTTTCAGCCAGCGCTTCAATTCCGGAGTCGCCAAAGTTTGGTCTGCCCAGATTCAATCTCTCTGCTTTGTGTAGATTGGCAGCGCGTAGGCGATAGAGGCCCCCATGGTCCGTTCCACAGTAGAAATCGCCCGATTTGGTCTTAAGAAGAACTTGGGGAACCGGCTTTTCTTTCGCGTCGTCGAAAACAACCGGCTCGAATCGCGCTGCCTGCAGGGTGCGCGGGCAGAAAACAAACAGCCCAGCCCCCGTGGCCAGAAGGTAGCTTCCCTCGGTGGTCTCCGCAATATCGTTCACCATCCTGTCCGGTAGACCGTCGTCGGTTCGATAGTTGATGAACTGCTGTCCGTCAAAGAGTGACAGTCCCTCCGCAGTGCAGAACCAGAGCCGCCCGCGGCTATCTTTGTAGATTCTGCTAACCAAGTTCCTCACCAAACCGTCCGCCGTAGTGAACACACGCGTGGCAGGCTGGCCGGCCTTGAGAATCCCTGCTACAAATGCGCTAAGAACCAGCCCAATGATGAGCGCCTCGGTCCTGCGAAAAGTCTTACTGAAAGCCAACGGTAAACTGCGCCCCCATATTCATGCGGGTCTTTCCGAGGTCTGCCGTTAAACAGGCCGCTAATCCGCCCATCTGTGCGGGTTGATCCCCGGGCGCCCGCCGTTTAATATACTTTCGAGCGTACTAAATTTCCTCGCCCGTAGATTTAGCCGGGGGACTCAATATGAAATCTATAGCCGGATCTCACCTTCTCTTAACGGCACTTCTAACTGTGTTTGGTTTCGTCATTCCAGTACACGCCGCCAGTGTCGCGGTCACTTATAGCTTTACCGGGACCGGGACCGTGGTGGACTCAACCGCAACAACGTTGACCCTTCAAGCTAATGCTTCGGGATCGTTCTCTTCCGGCGCCCTGTCGGGTGCAGGTTTCGTTGGGGTCACGGATTTTTTGGTTTCGGGAACGGATCGGTCAAACTGGCCCCCGAACCGGCATCGGCGGCAATCCTTTCTTTGCGGGTTCACGTTGGCGATCGTGAGCAGGCGGGCACTAGGACTTGGAAGGAGGGGAAATGGACAACTGGTTTGACAATCTGTGCCTCAGTTTGGCGGGCAAACAACACGCCCCACAAGTAGCATGGATTTCCGGTCCCAGCAATGCATCGGGCCGTCGCTCCTTTTTGAGAACCGCATTCTCCGGGACAGCCCTCGGCTTCTTAAACGGCGGTGTTTCTGCGGACGGTCAAGATCCAGGCAAGCTAACCGTGCCACCTTTGCAGAAAAACGCCGCGGATTTGAAAAAAATAGCCCCTCAATTGCCACCCGATCAGTGCCAACGCGTTTGGACTGGCACCAAGATGACTCAATCGGTGAAGGTTACGCAGGGCAATGTATCTCTCCAGTACGCTCTCAGTTACGATGTAGCCGCCAAGGCGTTGACCAACAACATTACCGTCGCGCAGGGGTCCGCTACGATAATTACCAGCACAGTGACAGCTACGGCCAATGGCCCCACAAATGTGCGCTTAAGTTATGGGGCCGCGATTTCCGGCGTCAAGACCGCAAGCTTTACTTCGAAAGATGGCAAATCCGTTCTAGGAACCGTTGACGGTCGGGCAGTCACGATCCAGCGAACCAATGCAACAAATCAAATAGAATTTCTCGACCACCGCCCCTCACCCGCGATCACTGTTGCAACAGCAACCCACGAAACGATTACGGCCCTAGCGAACCAGGCGGACACGAGACTAAAGTCTTGCTATGTTACATCTACTGGAACAACAGCAAGTCATGCAATCCTGCGTGATCTAAGCCTGAAACCGGGAGGAAACGGCCCAAACGACCCGGGCGACGGGTGGTACCCGACGGGCGGCACTTACGCTAGCCCTGACTGTGACAGTTGCCTGGACGATTGCGCGACTTCTTCCCTTCCGGCAGCAGGTCTCAGCGGTCTCGTCGCGACCATCAAAACGATAATATCCGCCTTTGATCCAGCGACTCTTGCTGCCGATGTGATCGCTTACTATGTTGCTTACGGCAAGTGCATCGCGGGCTGCTATTTGCCTTACGGCGGCTGTTGCCCAGTCCCTTGCGGTAACGCCTTCACATGTTGCGGTCGAAAGGATCAGTGCTTTCATGATGACCTCTGCTGCCCGTCCGGCATGGTTGTCTGCAATAACGTTTGCTGCGGATCCCATATCAGTAGCTGTGCTTCTGACGGAACCTGCGGCTGTCCGACCGGCATGCTGAGTTGCCAGGAGCAGTGTTGCACTCAAGGTCAGATCTGTTGTGGTGGCGTCTGCGCCGCTCCAACCGATTGTGATCAGGGCTGTGTAAAGCCTACCCATTTTTGCAACGGCGTTTGTTGCACCACCTTCAGTACCTGTTGCAATGGGCAATGTTGCAATGGCACGTGCGTGAATAACGTCTGCTGCCCCTCGGCGCAAGTGTGCGGCCAAACCTGCTGCTCGGCTGGACAGGTTTGCAATAACGGTTCGTGCATGGGCTGCACCAATACGCTTGGCGCGATCCTCAAAACTCCTTGCCACTCCCTTGGTCCCAATAACGTCACTCTTGGTGTGTGCTGTCCCATTACTTCCCCCACCTGCTGTGGCGGAGTCTGTTGCGGCAACGGTCAGAAGTACTGCGTTGCCGCTAACGGAACGTATGTTTGTACCAATGTGAATCCTAGCCCCATAAACTAAGGAGCCTGCAAAACAAATGCTGAACCTCGGTCTAGTTGTGGTGATTTTTCGTCTCGCTTTGGCGGCGACCTTCGCGGTCGCAGGCATTGCGAAGCTGTTAGACAAACGGCAACTGGCTAATAGCCTCAGGGAATTTGGTGTGCCGCAGCGGTTTTCCGCCTTTCTATCCAAAGGTCTGCCGCTTTTGGAGCTGGCAGTAGCAATGACGTTACTAAGCGTCCGGACTGCAGCCTTTGGCGCGTCCGCCGCCCTCTTGCTGCTCCTCCTCTTTGTGGGGGGTATGATCTACCATCTCGCACGGGGGCGCAGGCCGCGCTGTAACTGCTTTGGTCAGATGGGCACCGCGCCCATCGGCCCGCTGACCGTCGTCCGCAATGTACTCTTAGCCGGCTTCGCAGTGCTCATTCTATCGATCGGGCGCGGCCCTAGCATTTACGATCCGATGGCTTCGATCGCCAATCACGTCCCTATGACTGGGCTATCGCTTGGACTCTTGGTCGCTCTAGTGCTCTTCCAAGGTTTCTTGACTTTCCAAGTTCTGCGCCAGCAAGGCCGAATTCTGGTGATCCTCAACGCCAGCCAGCCTGGAAGTCAGACGAGCCTTGAGCGAACGGGTACCGCTTCCACCGTTAACATGGCACCCGGCTTAGGAATAGGACGCCAAGCACCTTTTTTCTCGCTGCCTTCGTTGGCCGGTAATATCGTCAGCCTCCCGTCCTTGCTCGCTAGCGGTAAGAATCTGCTTTTTCTTTTCATGAATCCCCATTGTGGGCCCTGCGTTGCATTAGTCGAAGAAGCCGTAGAATGGATGCATGACGAACCTGCCGGCCTCAGTGTGTTCATCATGACCGAAGGCACTCCTGAGGAAAACTTGGGGAAGACAAATGGCTTGATTGCGTCGCATGTTTTCCTTCAAAAGCAACGAGAGGTCGCTGACGCCTACCACGCCTGGGGGACGCCCGCCGCGGTGATTGTGAGCCCTCACGGCACTCTCGTTAGCGAAGTCGCGCAGGGAGCTGAAGCCATAAGATCCCTCCTCGGTCTCGGCGCGCCCGCTAACGGACGGCGCGCACACGCTACCAAAACAAGAGGGAGAGAGACTCCGCGAGCATTCCAACCATCGATTGCGGCTAATCAACAATAGTTGATTCATTGCTTCAATCAAATACCAGCGTTTCCACCAGTCTCGTGTAAGCAAAGCGAGCCATGGTTGCGGCGAAACCGTGCTTAGTTTCTCTGGAGGCTGCACAAGGTTTTTTTCGCCGTGAAGGTTGCCACCACTGGCTGCCTGAGTCGCCGGCATACTTCGTGATGGCGTTTCTCGCGGGATGCATTGCTCTGGCGGGCAAACAGTCGCGGGATTACCGGCTGGGGGCAAAGATGGATCGATCCGGGAGGCATACTGAACGGTCTGGCCGCTGGAATCCTTGTGTCTTTCGACCTGGCAATTGGCACCAGGGCCTCAGCTGGCCGCGCAGCGATAAGCTCCATGTTAGCCATTCTCCAAGCGGCGCGAGAGGTGGCAAATTCGGTCTGCACTTCGTCGTGTCAATCGCGAATCGCCACTCCAACATCGCAACCTACGAAGCCTTCGTTCTGGGGTTACCCGTGAGTAACGGCGTAGGCTTTACTAATCGCGTCCAGTGCATCGACTATTTGGAAGTTTGACCCGACTCGAAGGCTTCGGAAACCGCTTCAAGGTCGAAGATTATAAAGTTGTCAGCACCAACCGCAGGTGCAGATGATCGGACGGATGATTGCGCATCCGGCGCGGACGAGGTTGCGGGGCCGGCTGATCGTTAAGATTAACTGACATCATTCTAATCGATTCTCTATAAAACCGATAAACACCGCAATGATAGCTTTCGTTAGAATCGAAACATGGCTACGAATGTTTCTACTGCTCCCATTAAGCTCACCAAGACGCCGGAGCCGCCGGTTTTCAAGACCCTTTCGGAAGAGCGTTTGCATCGAAAACAACGGCTTGCTTCCGCGTTTCGGATTTTCGCCAAATTCGGATTCAGCGAAGGTGTGGCAGGGCACATTACAGCCCGCGATCCCGAGTTGGAAGACCACTTCTGGGTGAACCCGTTCGGGATGCACTTTTCGCAAATACGGGTTTCGGACCTGGTTCTGGTGAACGAACACGGCCAGGTGGTGGAAGGAGACAGGCCGATCAACGAAGCCGCATTTGCCATTCACTCGCGGATACACATGTCACGGCCGGATGTTGTGGCCGCCGCGCACGCGCATTCGATTTACGGCAAGACCTGGTCATCACTGGGCCGGTTTCTAGATCCACTAACACAAGATGCATGCGCGTTTTACGAGGACCATGGGTTGTACGACGACTACACAGGGGTTGTTTACGACGTTTCCGAGGGCGACCGGATCGGCGCGGCGCTCGGGAATCATAAGGCCGTGATACTTCAAAATCATGGCTTGCTGACAGTGGGAAAGACGGTGGACGAGGCGGCTTGGTTTTTCATCTCGATGGAGCGCTGTTGCCAGTCGCAGCTGATGGCAGAAGCCGTGGGAAAGCCTAAGCTGATCTCACATGAAAGCGCAGTTACGGCTCAGAAACAGGTGGGTGCACCGAACGTGGGTTGGTTTCAGTATCAGCCGCTTTGGGATGTGATCACGCGGGAACAGCCTGATTTGTTCGATTAATTAAGCAGAGCTGGGCGCCGATTGCCAATCGGCGCGCGGGAATGCCATCCCGCCCCACAACGCTTCTAGCTCACTTTCACGTACGTCGTGTAGGGGAGTTCCCCCAAAGAGGTAAAGGGCAGCATGGTCACGATTCCAGTCGATGAACTGACCTGCCATTGTTCTCGGCTGGTGCGCTTTGCCGCCAGCAGTTGTTCTCGCGTTGTTGTGGGTACTGGAGCGTCCTGCTGCTGTTTTACTGCCATCAGGACCAGCGGTCCTCGAAGCAGCGCTACCGTATCCGTGTGCCGCGCATCAATCGTTTCCAACCTCATCTTCAGCGGAAGCTCCAGTTCTACTCGATCGCCAGTCTTCCATTCGCGCCTGATGGCTGCGAACTCTCCCGGCTTCGCCGCTCCAATCTGCCGCGTCCCGTTGACAGAAACCGAAGCTCCCTCAGACCAAGCCGGAATGCGGAAGTGGAGAGTCAGCTCCGTTGGCTTGGAACTGGTCACCATAAACGTGACATGATCTTCGTGCGGATACTGTCCCTCCTGCGTCAGCGAAAGAGCTGCGCCGTTTTCCGTCCAGCGCACTGTGGAAGGGATGTAGAGAACTACGTACAGCGCCTGCGGCGCGCGCAAATATGCGTTGATTCTGTAATCCGTTGCCACTTGCGGCAGCGTGCCCGCACAACATGCCCAATGCGCTTTCTTGTACACGCGCTTTGCGGCAAAGTTGTAATCGGAATAGTAGAAATTTTCGCCGTTCTCGTGCAGCGGCTTGGCGCCGAGCACGGTGTTGTACATGACGCGCTCCATGCTGTCGCCGTAGCGGGCATCGCGCGTCACGCGCAGCAGATACCGCGTCAGCTTGAAGTGAGCATACGAACCGCACGGAGTCTCAAAGCTGTGGTGGGTGTTGGTCAGGCTGGCGTACAGGTCATCACTTCCCGGTGCGCGCAATAACTCATCCGGCCCCCAGCCACCTGTTGCAAAGCTCTGCTCCTGTAACATGACAAACGCATTTTGGGCGGCGCGCAGATGTTTGTCGCTTCCCGCGACCAGGTAAGCCATCATGGCTGAACTGAGCGAATTCACGTAACTATAGGCATGCCTACCGTTGAATACATTCTCGTTGCGGGAGAGTGGATCGAACCAGGTCTTGTCATCCAGATATTGGATCCCCAGGTCATAATAGCGCCGGCCGACACCGCGTTGGTAAGCCAAGAACAGATTCTCCGGCATGGTGTACGACTCGTCCCAGTTCCAAGATTGGTCGTCTTTATCTTTATCGATCCGCCACGGCACGTCATGTTCAATCGCATGCCCTGGCAGGTGCGGCAGAGCCGTATTCGTGGTCTCCTCCAGAATCGACAGCGCCGCCGGGTCTTTCACGTACGTATGCGAATCGATCAGCCCCAACAGCAGTTTGTCGTAGATGTAGGCCGGAAAGCGATTCTTCACGTAGAAATCCGCCGTGATGGTTTGCGCATAAAGACGGTTTAGCCGAATCACTTTGGCGCGGGTCGCCTCATCTCCGGTGATGGCATAAGCACGCGCCAATGCGGATACCCATTGCCCAAAGGGGCACGCGGGAGCGAATCCTGTATCGAAGTCCTTGCGGTAGTTGTAATCAGGATCGTAACGGTACCACCCTCCGAGATCCTCGCCCGGCGCCGGCATTCCAGACATCTGCCGGAACGGTTTCAGCAGACTATCCTCGCTCAGAGCCATCAGCACGGCATGGGTCTCCCTCAGTTGCGATTCGTGCAGATCGCTGGCGAGAGAGACATCGGCATAGCCAAATTCCGCCAGTGGGGCAACTGCTGCCGCCGCTTCGGGTGCCGCGCCGTTCAACAACCGGCCGCCTGTCACCGCGAGCGCGGCCAGGGGAGCCGCCTCAAGAAATTCTCTCCGTGAAAACTTCGCCATTCCGTTTAACCTCCTACGTAACCTAGTCGAGCCACCTTTTAGAATGGCATTTCGTGAAGGCAAATTGTAAGCGGCTTTGGGAAAAGGGGTGTGCGACACAGAAGTGGAGCAAGCACAGCGGTTTGCGTTGCACTCCCTAGCGGTCGCGGCTCGGTAAGCGATGCGTCCTGGCACGCTTGCTACCTTGTACATGATGTCTGCTGACCGTCGCTTTGGCTTCGCTACCCGTGCACTTCATGCGGGGCAGCAACCGGATTCTGACACGGGAGCGCGTGCCGTGCCGGTGTACCAAACCACGTCGTATGTCTTCGAGGACACGGCGCACGCCGCAGCCCTCTTCAATCTACAGCGACTGGGGAACATTTACACCCGCATCATGAACCCGACGACGGCGGTGTTCGAAGAGCGGATGGCGTCACTTGAGCGTGGAGTGGGTGCACTGGCGGTGGGCAGTGGACAGGCGGCTCAGTTTATTGCACTCGCGAGTCTGCTCGAATCAGGCGATGAGTTCGTCTCCGCCAATAGCCTTTATGGCGGGACTTATACACAGTTTGATGTGTCTTTTCGACGCCTCGGCATTCAAGCCAAGTTCGTCGATGGTGACGATCCGGAAAACTTCCGCCGAGTGATTTCGACAAAGACCCGCGCGCTCTATGCGGAGACGATCGGCAATCCGCGAATGAACGTACTCGACATTGCGGCGGTCGCGGCGGTCGCGCACGAACACAATCTGCCTTTGATTGTGGATAACACTTTCGCTTCGCCTTATCTCTGCCGGCCGATTGAACATGGGGCGGACATTGTAGTCCACTCGGCGACCAAATTCATTGGCGGCCATGGAACCTCAATCGGTGGGGTGATTGTAGATAGCGGACGTTTTCCATGGAACAGCGGCAGATTTCCGCAACTTCTGGAGCCGAGCAAAGGCTACCACGGCATCCGCTTCTATGAAACGTTTGGAGATTTCGCCTACATCATGAAAGCGCGCGTGGAAGGGTTGCGGGATTTTGGTCCGGCACTGAGCCCGTTCAATTCGTTCCTCTTCTTGCAAGGATTGGAGACACTTAAGCTACGCATGGAGTGCCATTGTTCGAACGCACTGATGGTAGCGGAGTTTCTCTCGCATCATGATCGCGTGACATGGGTAAATTATCCGCGGCTCACTGGGAACCCCTATTCCGCACTGGCTCAGCGCTATTTGCCGCTAGGTGCGGGAGGTGTGCTGACATTTGGCATCCAAGGCGGACTTGAGTCGGGTCGGCGCTTTATCGAATCGTTGCAACTGTTTTCTCACTTAGCGAATGTCGGGGATGCAAAGAGTTTAGTGATTCATCCAGCATCTACGACACATCAACAGTTGACGAAAGAAGAGCGCGAAGCGGGTGGCATCGGTGACGAATTGATCCGCCTTTCCGTAGGATTGGAAGAGATTGACGATATTCTCTGGGACCTCGATCGCAGCTTAAGGGCAAGCGCATGACTCACTGTGACGTACTTGAGGATGGCGTTGGCTGTATCTCGCCCGTGAACTACGGCCAATTCGCGAAAACGGCGCTCGAGCGCCGGCGCATTTTAGAGCGGTATAGGAGGATTGCCATGGTCGGGCTTTCTTCCAATCCTTTTCGACCAAGCCATTTCGCCGCGATTTATCTACTAGCCGAAGGCTATGACGTCACACCGGTGAATCCGCGCGAAAGGGAAGTGTTGGGAAGGCAGTCCTATCCGACGCTTATGGAAGTGCCAGATCCGATCGAGGTGGTAGATATTTTCCGCGAACCGGCGGCTGTACCGGAAATTGTCGAGCAGGCGATCAAGCGGCAAGCGAAAGTGGTGTGGATGCAGCTTGGCGTAATCCACGAAGAGGCTGCGCGGCGCGCCTTGGACGCCGGCCTCGAAGTCGTGATGGACCGCTGCATGAAGATTGAGCATGCGCGATTCTTCGGCGGTTTGCATGCCGTCGGCCTGAACACGGGCGTCATCTCGTCGTTGCGCCGGCCCAGAATGAGCCGGTGAAAGCTAGAGCGAACTTGGGGAAGGGAAGTCCGCTGCCGCATCTTCGATTACGAGAATCCAATCGTGGCCGCGTCCAGCGGTGGGTGGGGTGTACGTTTGGATTCCCCAACGCTCTGGTTCATCAATTTCATATGAGGTGCCGTAGCGAGGGTCGTACCAGAATTCTTTGAGCTTCGCGGCGTGCACAACGCTTTTGCTCAAGGTGAACGCTTCGCCAAAGGGGCTGTAAATGATGGCGAATGAACCGTCGGTTGCCCTGGCAGATCGGATCTTTCCACCGCCCGTTGTTGGTCCGTTCAGAATAATCGACTGATCGGGGACCAGCTTCTGAAAAGGTACCGACTCAAACAGTTTACGAACATATTGCATCTGATAAGCGCCAGGGCGGTTGAGGGCAAGGCTCCATTCGACATTCGCCCCGATGATGCCGCCCTTTCCGCCCATCCATGGATTCGAGAACAGGCCGGCGATGGTTCCTTTCGGCGCTGAGCTCTCTTTGGAGTCTCTCAAGGTTGACCGATACATCTGCCAGACGTTGTTATCTCCGTATGTATAGCCGCAGGCACCCGCGAGAAGAGACCAGTAGGCCGCTTGCCTAACGTCGAAATCCTCAAAACGTTGGAGCCCACTCATGCCGGCCAAATAGAACCCGACAGGAATCTCTTCGTAGCGGTTCTCGCCGTCAAGTGCCGGCCGCTCCGGTTTGAGTTGTAAATCTCTTTCGACATACAGGCCATTATCGTGGTCGCGCGCTGCATGCGAAGACTGGAACATGTTGAAATCGAGCCAAGGTGCATCGTTGAGCATTTCGGAGGAATCTCCCGGCCCAACGGGATGAAAGGTAATGAGATGGTGGTGTTGATCTCCCTCGCGCAATCCTTCCGCCAAGGCGTCCACCGTGGCGCGCTCCTGCGGGTTATCAATCGCACGATCGCCTCCCAAAATCCAGATGATTGGCTTGTCGCGGTATCTGGACCCGAGAAACTGACCGTACCGGCGTGCGGAGTCCGGGTTCGGGAAAATAGAGGTGGGTGACTTCCAATACTTGCCCCAGGTGGGAAGCATCCCTATGAAGAGACCGAGTTCCTCAGCCTTGTTCACGATAAAGTCGACGTGATGAAAGTAGGGTTCGTTTGGCTTATCAATGCTGCCGTCGATGAGGGGCCGATCTCCATTCGCGTTGGGGACGGTCAGTCCGTCCAGCTCGCTCAAAATAACCGCCTGTATCACTGTGAATCCTTTTTGGGAGCGGTTCGTGAGATAAAGCGACGCTTCCTCTCGATTCAAGCGATGGAATAACTCCCAAGCCGTGTCCGCGAGGTAGAAGAATGGTTTTCCATCCTGGAACTGCAGATAACGATGATTGGGAGATATCCTCAATTCTCGGTTCACAGCAGCGGGAATCAAGCTCACGGAAAGGGAGCTTGCGAGGACGGCGAATGTCAGTGCCTTGATCATAGACCGGGCGGCTTGTCGACTCTTACTTCAAGAGATAGTTTTTGAAGAAGGCAAACTTTGCGGGACTGCCCGCCACCGGGATTCGCTCCATCTTGTCGCCCAGTTCCATGATTCTCCGCTCATCGCTGATGGCCCGCCACTCAGGAAGACCGTTTCCATTCGGATCTCCGGTGGCGGCAAAATTGGCCCAATAGGAGGACATTGTGTCGGCGATTTTGTAGTCGGCGTCGGTGAACGGACGATCCGACATGTACAGAGTGTTTAGCACGTATGGAACTTCTGAAGTGTGGAACGCCCCGAAGCGCTGTGCGTCCGGCCCGGGTAAGGCATGATCCCACAAGTACTCGTAGACTCTGGTTTTGGCTGTCCTGGCCCGCACTTCGGCCCAGAGGTACATCGAGACGAGCGCCTGATCGCGGGTGCTTTGGCTTTGCGCGATCTTCGCCTCATCATCAGTGTGGGCTGGATAAAGCTTCAAAAACTCATCGGCTGCGCTCCCATAGCGTTGCCGGGCCTGCTTGGCAAATGACTCCGCCGTCACCGGCGCTGCGGGAGGTCCCAGGCCTCCGAGTTCGCCCTTGTTCGCGCCGGTCAGCGTCACCACGTCGTTCTGTTTTCCTTGCGCGATGACTTCGCCGAACGGAGCTGGTAAGAAATACCCGTCCGGAACCGGTGCGAAAAAGAGCCTGGGCCAACCCCCGGGCGTGTCACTGGGCAAAGGTTTTATCAGCTTTTTCCAGCTCAGTGCCCGTAGATCCGCAAGCGATTTTGCACCTTTCGCCTTGGCGAACTCCTGCCCTTGTGCTTCCGCTTCCGCCATGGTGCTGGGGCCCAGCCGCATGGCGTTTGCGCCTACACTCGAACCACCGCTCTCGACAATCGCGCGCTGGAAGAGTCCTTTCGCCATCG
>PMSX01000052.1 GCA_003167495.1 Bryobacterales bacterium
GAAATTCGCTCGTCCATCTATCTCTCCGGCACTGTGGCGCGCGATTCGCTCCTCGCCCCGGCTGGTGGCGCTTCGTCTCAGTTGGCGGAGGTCAAAGATCTACACACCAAAACGGACAAAGCGCTTGATGCCTATCAGAAGTCCCTGGAAAAGGAAGAGTCTGCCGCCTTTACTAACCTGCGGTCGGAAATTGAGGCTTACTGGCAGGTACTAAACCGGACCTTCGCATGGACAGATGACGAACGAAAGAAATACCGCTATGAGTTCTTTTACAGCGAGTTGGTTCCCCGCCGCACCGCTATGCTGCAGATTGCCGACCGTGTCGGGCAGTTAAATGAGCGAGGCCTACTCAGAGGCGATGAGCAGGTGGCGGTTTTGTTCGAACGGCTGCGCTTCGGCTTAACTGGAATGATTGTGCTAACACTCATCGGAGGGTTGGCGCTAGCCATTTCTACCAGCCTCGTCATTCTGCGCTTGCAGAGCGAAGTAAGGGCTAGACTGGAAGAAAACATAGAAGCTAAAACGAGCCTGCGCGAGCTTTCAGCAAAGCTTCTGCGGGCGCAGGAAGAAGAGAGGCGAGCGATTTCCCGGGAGTTGCACGACGAAGCCGGGCAATCTTTTTCGGCGATCTTGCTCGAAACGGAAAACCTCCTCGACACAGAGCTGGGAGCGGACCTCCCGCGTTTGGAATCGATCCGGAATCTGGCGCAGCGTGGATTGGCTGAAGCGCGAAACATGGCGCTGCTGCTGCGGCCGTCGATGTTGGATGATTTTGGGCTGGTGCCCGCTTTGAACTGGCAGGCGAAGGAGACAGCGAAAAGAACCGGCTTGCGAGTCCAGGTGTCGGCGGCGGAATTGCCGCAAGATTTGCCGGAAGAACACAAGACCTGTATCTACCGCGTCGTGCAGGAGGCTTTGAACAACGTGGTGAAACACGCACAAGCGAGCGCCGTACAAGTTCGATTGCAACGGGAGGATGGGCAGATCGATCTAACTGTGCAGGATGATGGTACTGGCTTCGACGCGGAGCGAGTCCGCGGCTTGGGTTTGCTCGGCATGGAAGAGAGGGTCAATCACCTGGGAGGCGTCTTCACAATTGACTCTCAGCCGGGTCGTGGCACGGTACTTAGTATCAACCTTCCCGTAGCCGAACTAGCCCCAGATGTCACTTATGAAACAAATCCGCATCCTGTTGGCCGACGATCATAACTTGTTACGCGACGGCCTGCGGCTACTACTCGAAAGGCAGCCGGATTTTGCAGTTGTGGCGGAAGCGGGCGACGGGCGGGAAGCTGTGCGGCTGGCTGAAGAACATCGCCCCGATGTGGCCGTAATGGATATCGCGATGCCGGTTTTGAATGGGATTGAAGCGACGAAACAGATCGTTGAAACGTGTGCGCCGACTGGCGTAATCATGCTCAGCATGCACCACGATGAGAGCTATATCGCGCGGGCATTGAATGCCGGTGCGCGAGGTTATTTATTGAAAGATTCGCTAAAGGCCGATCTGATCGCCGCCGTAAAATCGGTGAGCCAGGGGTACTCTTATTTCAGCCTCAAAATACGCGCCATGCTACAGGAAGACTATTTCCGGCAACTGGCAGACAAACATAAGACCGATACTTTCGAACTCTTAACAGTACGCGAACGGGAGATTTTGCAGCTGATCGCCGAAGGCAGCAGCAACAAGGAAATCGCCAGGGTCTTAAACCTGAGCTTCCATACCGTCGAGACGCATCGCGGACACATTTTGCAAAAGCTAAACCTGCATACGGTTCCCGAGCTCATTCTCTATGCAGTGCGGAAAGGCATTATTCATTGATTCAGAAGCTCCGTATCAGCTTCGAGAAACTGCGGCACAACGAAGATCAGCTGGCGCTCGTTCTGAGCCTGTTGATCGGCGCCCTGGTCGGCTTGGTGGTAGTGGCGTTTATTTTGTTGACCGGGCGGATCTCGGCTCGCATGTATCCAGCCGGCGGCGCGGGCTGGCGGCGCATCTTAGTTCCCGTGCTTGGATCGCTGAGCACAGGATATCTTCTGTGGCGCTATTTCCCAAACGCCCGCGGCAGTGGAATCCCTCAAACCAAAGCGGCCATTGTCATCCACGACGGAAGAATCATGTTCCGCACGGTACTGGGCAAGTTTTTCTGCTGTTCCGCATCGCTCGCCAGCGGAATCGCGCTGGGGCGCGAAGGGCCATCGGTCCAGGTCGGGGCGGGTCTCGCGTCGGTGATCACCCGCAACCTGGGGCTCACTCCAAAACAGGTTAAGGCTCTGGTCCCCGCTGGTTGCGCCGCGGCTCTCGCGGCGGCGTTCAACACACCCATCGCCGCCGTTTTATTTTCGCTCGAAGAGATTTTGGGAGATCTGCATGCCACGGTGCTTGGCTCCGTTGTGTTGAGCGCAGCTACTTCTTGGATGGTGTTGCACCTGGTCTTGGGGGATGATCCGCTGTTCCACGTGGCAGGTTACCAATTGGTCAATCCAGCCGAATTCGGCGTCTACGCACTCCTCGGAGTGGTGGGAGGTCTGGGGTCCGTTTGCTTTGTCAAATTGCTGCTCGGCTTGCGCGAATGGTTTATGCGCTTGCCGAAATGGACGGCGTGGTTTCAGCCCGTAGCGGGCGGATTGACAGTCGGGCTTCTAGGTTACTTCGTCCCGGAAGTGTTGGGAGTGGGCTATAACTACGTCGAAAAAGTGCTGAACGGAAATATTGTCGTCAAGCTGGTTGTTCTGTTTGCAGTGCTCAAGATCGTGGCCACGGCGGTCTGCTATGCATCCGGTAACGCCGGCGGCATTTTTGGCCCCAGTCTCTTCATAGGAGCCATGATAGGAGCGGCGGTGGGAGGCGTGGCTCACTCACTCTTCCCTAATGTGACGGCGGGTCCCGGCGCGTATGCGCTGGTAGGTATGGGCACCGCGTTCGCGGGGATCGTGCGGACTCCGTGGACATCGGTGATCATGATTTTTGAGATCACACGCGACTACACCATCATTGTGCCGCTGATGATCTCTAATATGATCGCGTTCTTTATATCTCAAAAGCTGCAGAAAGAACCGATCTATGAAGCACTCTCCCACCAGGAAGGCATACACCTCCCGACTGCGGAATCCCGCTTCCAGGGCGACCGGATTCAAGTGCAGCAGGCCATGCGTCCCGCGCCCACCGTCTTTTCACTGGGCATGCAGATTGGCGCCATCCTGCAGCAAATGAAGAATGGCGGGTTCGATGCGTGGCCCGTTGTGGGCGAGGGTGGACTGCGCGGGATGATCAGAAACAGTCAACTGGAGAAGGCCGCGGCGGAGGGAGGATCGGAGAGGCTGGTCTCGGAGATTTTGCCCGGCAATTCCAGAGACGGTCACCCGGTGGACGGTGATGTGCCGCACGTTCATCCCGACCACAGTCTCAGTCTGGCATTGGAGCGGATGGGGAGGAGCGGGGTGAATGTTCTTCCAGTTGTCAGTCGCGCCAACGTGCACCAGTTGGTCGGCATCATCGCTTTGGAAGACATTCTAAACACTTATGGCGTGGCGAAACGAGCCAGCGAGCTTGCGCCGGGTGGTGAATAATGGCGAAGCCGTCAGCCGGAACATCTTTCTTGGCAACCTTTGGTTTAGTGTTTCTGGCGATTGCCGGTCTCTTTGTGGCTGATACGTTTCTTGCCAGGACTGACCGTGCCGAGAGCCAGATAGAAGCCGAGCGTCTCTTCGCGCAAGGCCAAGCCTTAATGCAGCGCGGCGATAACAAAGAGGCCGTCGAACGGATCAACGATGCGGTGGCTATTCAGCGCGGCAATCGCGATTACCTGCGAACACTGGCGCAGGCGCAATTGGCCGGCGGAGAAACTAGCGATGCCGAGGCAACCTTGACGGGCCTCCTGAACAGCGACTCTACCGATGGCTTGGCCAATTTGATTATGGGTCGGGTACTCGAAAAAGAAGGCAGATTTCCAGATGCAGTTTCCTACTTTCACCGCGCCATTTACGGCCAATGGAAACAGGATGCCGAAGGGAACCGCCGGCGCGCGCGTTTGGAACTCATCGATTTGCTGGCCCAACAGAAGTCCAAAGAAGAACTGCTTGCGGAGTTGCTTCCGATTCAGGACGACGCTCCTCGAGATCTGACGACCAGGACGCACTTGGGCGAACTATTTCTGCGCGCGGGATCTCCGTCGCGGGCTGTCGGAGTATTTCGCGGAATCGTACGTGAAGCGCCTGCGAACACGGCTGCGTACAAAGGTCTCGGTGAAGCGGAATTTGCGCAAGGCGATTATCGCGCGGCGCAAAAGGATTTTCAGTCCGCGATCCGAATCGCGCCGGACGACGCAACGAGCCGGCACTGGTTGGATCTTTGCAATCAACTGCTCCAGCTTGATCCCACGCTGCGAGGTTTGGGCGCTAAGGAACGCCTCGAACGAAGCCGTGAATTGGTTGACTTGGCACAAAGCAGCGTCAGTCAATGCCTCGACCAAAATTCAGCGCCAGAGCTACAGGATTTGTTGAGCAAGGCTGCCGTCACCCTGAAGACACCGGTGAACGCCGGTCGTGAAAGCGAGACAGCAGAAGCGAATCTTGATCTGGCCGAACAACTATGGCAGGCCCGCAAGAAGGAATGTAAGACACCTACACCTACGGACAGTCCGCTGGCTTTGGTGTTGGCGAGAGTGGCTCGCTAGGAGAGAAAGATTGCCGCGCGGGCGGGCGCTATGGGTTGCTGAGGTTAAATTTTACGACGATGGTTTGCGTGACTTCGACCGGTTCACCATTCAGAATGGCAGGGCGGTATTTCCATTGGAGAACAGCCTCTTTGGCTGCAACGTTTAGGGCCGGGTCTCCACTCACGAGTTGGATATTTTTCACTGACCCGTCCTTAGCAATGGTGGCTTGGAAGCGCACCATGCCTTGCGCTTTTCTTTGAACTGCCGAAGCGGGATAAATGGGCCACACCGTCTTAATCAGCACGGGTTGCGCGAACGCACCGCCCACTCGGCCAGCAGACTCACGCGCATCCGGAACGGCCGCCGGAGCTGCCGGTACCACAGGTTCGGGCGGTGGAGGCGCACTTAACGGGACGGGTAGTGTGCCTGCGTCCGTCACTTCGACGCCCTTACCTAACCTAGGTGGAGCGAGTCTGGCCAGCGCACCGTTGCCGCGGCGGCGCGGCGGTACCGCCGCCTTAGCGCGTGCTAGCGATTTAGGATCGAACACTCGCGGCTGGTCTACTGACGGCAGGTCCACTGGCGGCGGGTTCATTGGCAGCTGGTTCAACGGATCTGTGGTGGCTACATTCGGCTGCGCATTCGTCCCTGGAGCAGTTGACAACGCTACGGGCGGTTCTACGTTGGCAGCAGGTTGTGGGACCGATGGGTTGGTATGACTGCCTCCGATCACTCGGCTGGCTGCGCTTACCTGTTTGGCCTCTTCGGAAGAATCGGGCGATTTCAAGGCCGTGGGCGTTGGCCACAAAAAGAAGAGGAGCGCCCCAATCATCAGCACGGCGGGAGCGGCAAATCCTAAAATTTTCACCCAAGGGAACCCACTGGGCTCTTCCATTTTCAGGATGCGAACGGTCGGGTGAGGAGGCGCCGGTTGGGGAGGGGCGCTCCACGGGCTGCTAGCCGGGCTTCGGCGCGCATATTCGGGCCGTGCGTATTCCCTACGCGCGGATTCGGTTTCTGCTGCCGTGTCGATGTCGTGGACCACGGCGGCCCTCGCAGCGGCACCCGCACCAGCGGCGGCGGCCATGCGTGCCGCCCCATTAGTGGCGGGCATCGGCGTTTTGATCCGAGCGCTCGCCCGATCGTTAGCCCGATCGCCAGCCATCGACCCGTTGTCACCAGCCGCTGGTCCGCCATTTCTGGCGCGTATCGGGGGGATTCTTGGTGGGGTACGTTCAGGTCTTTGTCGTCTAGGCGCCGGCGCTATGGGAGGTGGCGGCGCCGGTTCGGCACTATCGACTGCGGCCGCAAGAGTACTGGCTTCGGCCACGCTGGCCCTGGCGGGTGGCGCGATGGGCGGGGGTAAGGGAGGAGTCGCGGGAGGAGGCGTCGGTCGCATGGGCTCGACCTGTCTTTCTCTTTCCATCGCCTCCTCGGAGAATCCAAAGATCTGCGAACTGGGACTGTGCTGCGGTTCCAAATCGCGCAGCTTCCGCGCAATCCGGCGCGCTTCGTGCCAGCGTCCACCGTCGGCTTCTTTGAGCGCCTCTGCCATCAGGGCATCGCTCTCTTCACGCTTTAAGTCCCCAACCAGCGGCTTCAAATCAGCTAACAGCTCTGTAAAATTCTGATAGCGGTCCGCAGGGTCTTTCTCAAGCGCGTGCGCAATGGCCTGATTTAGAGCGGCTGGCACATTCGACAGAGTGGGGGGCGGCGCATCTATAATGTTGCCGATCATGCGGTCGCCGTCGTCGTCATAGAACGGATGTCGTCCGCACAGCCATTCGTAGAAAGTGACGCCAAAAGACCAGATATCGCAGCGCTCGTCGGCCGTGTCGATAGCTGTCAACCGCTCCGGACTCATGTAGAACGGTGCGCCCACTAGGTAGCCTTGTTCAGTGACGCGCGCCGGATCGAAGGACAGGCGGCCAAGACCAAGATCCAGAAGCTTGGCCGCTCCGTCTTCACCTAGCATGATTTTGGAGGGTCTCACATCCAAGTGGAAGACGCCCCGCTCGTGTGCGCTCTTCAATGCCTCGCCCGTTTGCTGCATGACACGAATGCGCTCGGCAAGCGATGGCGCCGCGTTGCTCTTGAGAAGTTTGGCGAGATCACGTCCCTCGACTAACTCCATCACCAGGTAGGGGAATTCGTCTTCGAATGCCAGATCGTGAACGGCCACCAGATTCGGGTGCACCACGCTGGCGGCTGCCACCAGATCCTTCTGGAATTCTTCAAGATGTTGCGATTCGGTGCCGGTAGTCGAAACNNGCTCACTTATGGTATATTTCCCGATCTGTTTTAGCATCGTATCACGAAGCTTGTAACATAACAGTTAGCCAGCTTCGCCTTGACTGTTAATTGCTATACTCTATTCCGCTGCACAACCTCTCGTACATTTTACTACCTTATATAGTAAATTTTGAAGTGGATTCGCGGGAAAAGGCGTCGAAATTAGAACCTGCTGCGGTTCTAGTCCCAGCCGTACCTGGTACTCCCCAACCCTTTCAGCTGTCAGGTCGAAAGGGCGAAGCTATTTCAGCGTTCGCGCCGGTTAATAGCTTCTTGGGTAGGTACAGGCCCACCACGATGAGCCTGTACGATTCTTCCCTCAACAGATCAGCAATTAACTGCCGCTACTCCCTTAGACGCTCCCGTTCTAAGAGTGTTTACAGCTTTCGGAAAAACGGAAGCGGCAAAGTTTTTTTCCGATTTCCCTCACATTTTCTTCAACACTTAGCAGGTAAGGGTCGATAGGGCAATTGGAAGGAGACGCGAAAGCATGATCAGTAGCATATCATCCCCATCAGCGAGTATTAGTGTTCAACAATATAGGCCCACGTACAACGCACAGTATCCCCCAACAGGAACAAATTCCTACACGGATACTGTTCAATTGAGCGATGAGACGCAGCAGTACCTGACGAACGCGAAAGCGAGCGCACCCGCTGCGCAGCCCAGCTTTTCGGAAATCGTTAAAGAGGCTGCCGATGGCGACATTGGGGCTTTGGCGAAGCTAGCGCTAATTGGATAAAAGACAATTGACCCCGGCTCTCCATGCGCGCGTCACTCTCCGGGGACTTCAGCGCCCCCGTCCATTCCCATCTGGGAAAGGCGGTAGCGCAGCGCATTCCTCGTTAAACCCAACATGCGAGCCGCCTGGCTCTTGTTCCCGTTCGAGCGCCGCATCGCTTCCTTGATCATCATTTGCTCCCAATGCTCCAGCGTTTCACCTTCTGGCAGGAGCGGCGCGGTTTGGGGTTGCGCGGCCGACGGACTCCCGGTTCGCGCGGCTTCAATCCGCATATCTCCCGCCTGTAGGGTCTCTCCCGAAGCCAGTACCAAGCTGCGTTCAATGGTATTCTCCAACTCGCGCACATTGCCCGGCCATGAATACTCCAATAACCGATCCACAGCCGCTGGACTAATGTCTTTCGCCCTCGAACCCAAATCTTTGCTTAGCTTCGTCACAAAGTGCAGCGCTAAGAATGGAATGTCTTCGCGGCGCTGCCGCAACGGAGGAATATTGATGGGCACTACATTCAGGCGATAGTACAAATCCTCGCGAAAACGCCCTTCCTCCAACGCCGCGCGCAAATCGACGTTGGTTGCCGCAATGACCCGCACATCCACATTGCGTGTCAGGTTCGAACCCAGTCGCTCAAACTGCCTCTCCTGCAAAATCCTCAACAGCTTTACCTGAATATTGCCCGGCACGTCGCCAATCTCGTCCAGAAAGGCGGTCCCTTGGTCGGCCTGCTCAAACTTGCCCGGCTTGCTCACACTCGCGCCGGTAAACGCGCCTTTCTCATAGCCGAACAATTCACTCTCCATCAAGTTCTCCGGCAATGCCGTGCAATTGATTTTGACAAAGGGGTGCCGGCTGCGCGGCGAATGATGGTGAATCGCGCGTGCAATCATATCCTTTCCTACGCCACTCTCGCCCGCCAGTAGCACCGTCGCGCGCGTTGGCGCCACCCGTTCGACCGTTTGAAAAATGTCGCGCATCGCCGCACTGCGTCCAATGATGTTGTCGAACTGATAACGGCCATCCAGTTCGTCGCGCATACGGCGGTTTTCATCGCGCAGTGCCTGCACGGCCATCACTTTCTGCACCACAGTGGCCAAATGATCCAGCGAAAACGGCTTCTGCAGGAAATCCGCCGCGCCTAGCTTCATCGCCTCCACGGCGGTTTCCACAGAGCCGTGAGCCGTCATCACAATCACGGCAGCGGGCGCGCCTCGCCCGTGCAGTTGTTTGATGAATTGAATCCCGTCCATGCCGGGCAACCGCAAATCTGTAATCACCAAATCAGCCGACGCCGCCAGCGGCAGGCCCTGCTCCGCGCTCGCCACGCCATCTACCTCAAAGTCCATTGATTCGAGGTGCAACTGCACCACGCGCCGCAGCTTCTCTTCGTCTTCGACCACCAAAATTCGTCCGGCTGGCATCCTTCCTTCAACTTTAGTACTTTAGGGAATATGAGCACAGCACGCAAAAGCAAGTATGGCTTGCCTATTACTGTTGTTGAGCCCGATCAGGAAATTGAAGTTTTCGACGACAACGACCAAAGCCCGGAAGAGCCCCGAATCCGCTGCCCGCATTGCGATTGGTCACCGAAAAAGGAAAGCCGCTGGGCATGTGTTTGCAAGAATCATTGGAACACGTTCGATACGGGTGGCGTATGTCCAGCCTGCATGTTCCAGTGGACCACCACCCAGTGCCTGTCGTGTTTCGTTTTTTCGGCTCACTCATCCTGGTATACGCACCCGGCGGAGTAACGAACGGGAAGTTCGCGCCTCCTTTCGTCCTCCCGAATCATCAAAGGATCGTGAGTTTCGTGGCTCTTTCGGTTCTGGATCTAGTAGCAATGAGACCCGCGGAGTCTCCGGATAAAGCAATTGCGCGGAGTGTTGAAACTGCTCAACATGTCGAAAAGCTCGGATATAAGCGCTATTGGCTTGCCGAGCACCACTCCATCCAAGGCCTTGCCTGTTCAGCTACTCCGGTCTTGATTGGTCACGTGGCGAATGCCACTAAAACCATTCGCGTGGGCTCCGGGGGTGTCATGCTGCCTAATCACGCCCCGCTGATTGTGGCCGAGCAGTTTGGCACTCTCGAATCGCTCTACCCAGGCCGCATTGATCTGGGACTTGGCCGCGCGCCGGGTTCCGACCAGGCAACAATGCACGCGCTGCGTCGCCATCTTTACAGCAACGGGGACGATTTTCCTAAGTTACTTCAGGAACTTCGAGCTTACCTGGGTGCACCAATCCCGGGTCAGCAAGTGCGCGCAGTCCCCGGTCAAAATTCCAACGTTCCCATTACTCTCCTTGGCTCGTCTGACTTCAGCGCACAACTAGCCGGTCATCTGGGTCTGCCATTCGCGTTCGCCGCTCATTTTGCGCCGGATTACCTGCTGCCGGCTTTGCAGCTTTACCGGCAGACATTCCAACCCAACGACTTAGACCCGCAGCCCTATGCGATGGCCGGTATTCCGATCATCGTCGCGCCGACCGACGCAGAAGCGGAGCGCCTGTTCACAACGCCGCAGCAGCGTTTTCTGGCACTGACCCGCAATCTGCCCGTTGAACTGAAGCCGCCCGTCGATTCGATGGATGGCCGTTGGACCACCTTCGAGAGACAAGCTGTCAATGGACGATTGCGTGAAGCCATTGTAGGTAGTCCTGAAACCGTAGCAAAAAAACTTGCGGAGTTCGTCGAGTTAACCGGTGTCCAGGAGATCTTTGCGGTCACCGACACTTACGAGCAGTCGGACCGATTACGCTCTCATGACCTGCTGGCCAAGGTGATTAGTTGAGCTAAACGATGGGCAAAACCACCTCAAAGGTCGTCCCCTTGCCTTCCTCACTCGAAACGTCAATGCGCCCTTGATGTTCGTCGATAATTTTGGCCACAATCGGCAATCCTAAGCCAACTCCTTGGGGCTTCGTTGTGAAGAATGGATTGAAAATGCTTTCCAGGTGTTGGGCCGGAATGCCGCAGCCGTGATCGGTCACCCAAATTTTGACGTCCTTCGCCCCGCACTCAATCCGTACTTCCACTTCCTGCCCCGCGGCGCTTGCTTGAATGGCGTTCTGGATCAGGTTCGCCAGCGCGACCTTCAGCAAATCAGCGTCAAACACAAACCGGCAACTGCTCTCCGGTTTCTGCACCACGAGCCGCACCTGCCGCTGCTTCGCCAAATCGGCCTGCTGCCGCATCACATGATCCACCACGGCGTCCAAATCCGCTTCCGCCGGATGAATCTGCAGCGGCCGGGCGAAATTCAGAAAGCTGGTAATCAGGTTGTTCATGCGGTTTACTTCGCTGCCGATGTAGTCGGCCATCTCCGCCTGCACCTCGGGATTATGCTGCACGGTCTGCTTCGTTAGCATTTCCGCCGAGGCTTTAATCGTCCCCAGCGGATTTCTTAACTCGTGCGCGAGCCCCGCGGTTAATTGCCCTAGCGCGGCCAAGCGCTCGCTTCGCCGCAACGAAACTTGGGCCTCGCGTAAATTCTTGTTTGATTCAGCCAGTTGCGCCGCCGCTTCCTCTGCGCGAGCTATCTGCAGCCGCTTAGCTCGAGCCTCCTCATAGACGAGAAACGTCACAATCGCAAAAAAGATCACACGGAGCAACATCAAGCTGATTTGGTCTGGCGGCAGCGGAAACCTATCGTAGTCGCGGATGAAAGGCAGCAACAGTGAGAAGTACGCCAGCCCAGCAATCACCGTCACCACCGTCACCCCTCCGAGTTCGAAAGTCGTAGCCGCCGAAACAACGGGAATCAAAAAGATTTGGTAGTAATAGCTTTCCGCGCCATGCGAAAAACCAACCACCAGGTAACTCAGCAACATCTTCAGCGCGAGTGAGAGCACCTGGCCGCGGCGTGAACTGAAGAATTTCAGCCGTGGCTCGATAATGAGAAACGCGCCGAACAAGGGCAAGATGATATTGAGGTCGTAGTTCGGCTCGGGTGCTGCCGCCAGCAGGATCGCTACGAAGAGCAGCCAGGCATCCCCTACGTTCAGAAAACTACGCAAACGTCTCATCCGCAACCTTCAGCGTATATGACAGAATAAAAGAAACCCCCTGGTAGTGCATGAGCAACCCCAACATCGATAGCCTTTTGCCCGCCGAAACATCGGGCGCAACCGAAGATTCGTCGTTCGCCGATATCCTCTCCAACTTTGAGCGCGAACACTCTGAAAGTCCCGGCGAAACCTTAACGGGAACCATCGTTTCCATCGGAACCGAAACCATTTTGCTCGATATTGGGCGTAAGACCGAAGGCTCGTTGACTCTCGCGAAGTGGAAAGAAACCCAGCCTGACGATCCGAAAGTGGGAGCGACTGTTCCCGTGACCGTCGGCGGCCGCGACGAAGAGGGCTATTATCAGCTCTCGACCGGCAAAGTCGAACGCCCTAAGGATTGGACTGGTCTGCAGTCTGCCTTCAACGAAAAACGCGACATAGCCGGCGTGGTCGTCGAGCAAGTCAAAGGCGGCTTCCGCGTCGATATCGGTGTGCGCGCCTTCATGCCGGCCTCGCGGAGCGGCGTGCGCGAAGCCGATGGCATGCCCAAGCTGGTGGGCCAGGAAATTCACTGCCGCATCACCAAGCTCGACACCGAGAAGGAAGACGTGGTTGTCGACCGGCGCGTCGTCATGGAGGAAGAACAGGCGGTCCGCCGCGAGCAAGCTTTTTCGGAGCTGCGCGAAGGTTCGGTGATTCGCGCTCGCGTTCGCTCCCTCATGGATTTCGGCGCCTTTCTCGAACTATCTCCCGGCGTGGACGGTCTCTTGCATGTCGTCGATATGTCGTACGCGCGCGTTGGCAAAGCGTCCGACATCGTCAATGTGGGCGATGAGCTGGAAGTTAAAGTTCTGAAAGTTGATCCAAAGTCGCGCAAAATCGCGCTCGGCCTGAAGCAATTGCAGGAAGATCCCTGGACCGTGGCGGCTCGTACCTTCAAGGTTGGAGACCGCGTTAACGGCACCGTTTCACGCCTCGCCGATTTCGGCGCATTTATCGAACTGCTGCCCGGGGTCGATGGCCTCATTCACCTGTCTGAACTTTCCTGGGACAAGAAGGTCCGCAAGCCAGGCGACTTGCTCAAGGTAGGCGAACGCGTCGCTGCGGTTATCCTGCAAGTCAACCCCGCCGATCGCCGCATTGGTCTCGGCTACAAGCAAGTGTTGGGCGATCCCTGGGAACAAGTACCGCGGAAATTCCCCGTGGGTTCTACCTTTGAAGGGCCCATTACCAACCTCACTCAGTTCGGCGCATTCGTCGACATGGGCGATGGCATCGAAGGCATGATCCACATTTCAGACATCACGAACGAAAAGCGCCTCGATCATCCGAAAGACAAAGTCGCTAAAGGGCAAACCGTCAAAGCTCTGGTTCTGGAAATCGACAAAGAACGCCGCCGTGTCCGCCTCGGCATGAAACAACTGGAGCCCACCACCATTGACCACTACATTGCCGAACACAAACCCGGTGAGAAAGTGAGCGGACGTTTAATGGATGTGCAAGGCACCCGCGCCAAAGTCGAGCTGGGCGAAGGCGTGGTTGGTATCTGCCAAATAAGAGCGAAGGAAGAAAACCCCGCAGTCGCGGTCGAGTCGGCCAAGTCTTCCGACGTCAGTTCGCTCGGCGCGATGCTTTCCGCGAGATGGAAACGGGGCGGCGCGTCTGAAAGTTCCCAGGAAGGCGTCAAAACGGGTCAGATTCTAAGCTTTAAGATCGCCAATCTCGATCCCGCTAAACGCTTGATCGAATTAGAGTTAGCGCAGTAAACGGGGCGCTTCGTTACCAAAATCGAACTGAAACGTCTATTCTTTTGGTGGCACAGAGAGTTGGATTCATTGACAATGTAGCCGTGCAGGGCGCGATTTCAGAGCGTTCATCCGAAATGGATCTTGTCCGCGCTGCCCAACGTGGCGATGCGGGGGCGTTCGATGAACTGGTGCGCGCGCATGATCATCAAGTCCTGCGGATGGCCTACAACCTTCTTCGCTCCGAAGAGGACGCCCGCGATATTTATCAGGAAGCCTTTTTGCGTGTCTATCGCAATCTGCCGAAGTTCCGCTTCGATTGCAGTTTTTCCACTTGGCTCTATCGCATTGTGGCCAACCTGTGCCTCGACCATCTCCGCAAACGCAAAGTTCGTCAGGAAGAATC
>PMSX01000062.1 GCA_003167495.1 Bryobacterales bacterium
CCGCGAGATGGCCGCCAAAAGCCAGCCTGTCTCCGCCGGGGCGCGGGGCTTCGGCCTGATGCCCGTAGTCGATCTTGCGCGCGTTGCTAAGAGCGCGATTGCGGAGATCGAAAAACGCACCGGACACCAGGAACCCAAGGAGAAATAGTGTGACCTAGTAGTGACGATAACTCATAGGTCTTAAATAAACGCGAACTGTGCTGTGAGCAGCGCCATTGCGACGTGGGCGTACTTCTTCCAACTGCGCTAGCAGCTAGCCCGTCCCCGATTACCGCTTTCACCGCTCGGGCTGGCTTGCGCCCAAATTTCACGCTTCGAAGAGGCTTTCTCCTCCGGGGCCGCCTCACAATTGCGGCAACCTTATTGGCTCTTTGGGTTGGCCGCCAAGTCAGCATTTATGAATTTGTCAACCAGGTCCTTGATCGTTGATCTTATGCGGTCGGATGGATTGCCAAATTCCATGCCCGTTATGGCTGTGTTCCATGTTTTGGCTGTGAATGAGAGGCCGCGATACTTGCCAGTCATCCTCAACGACGGGTCACGCTCAAGCAGAACACTCTGCGACAGCGCAACGCTGACGCAGAATGCGTAATTTCCCCTATTGGACAGTCCCTCGACAGAGACGGCTAGCCCGGGCGATCCAGGTGCTGTTGCGAATTCGACGATTGTCTCGAGAACACGAATCCCTGCCTGACGAAGCTTCAATTCGGTATCCGTCTTAATGACATCGGTACGTAGCTCCGCCTCTTCGATGTCCTTAGTAACTGCTGCGAAGACATGAACGCCTTTGATTCCCTTTAGGGTTCGCCGGCCAAGGTCTGGGTTATCCTGTGCTGATAAGTATTAGCTGCAGGCAGGCTGAGAAGAAGGCCGAGAAAGTAGACGGATGCAGGTTTCATGTAGTTAGCGTCACTTCGTCCCTTCATTATGGCCCTTTCTTAACGCGCGGGCGGGCCGCACGTGCAAAGGGCCGGAGGCGTTGGACGTTTCAAGATGGTACAATTTGTTAAAGATAGAATGCCGCTGACTAATGCGGTCTGCAAATAGTTTATCCTTTTTAACTATCTTTAGCTAAGTACCGTATGTTTCAGGAGTTTGTAAGGTAGAAGAAGAAAAGATGGAAGAAGAAAAAACATGATCACGATCGCAATCACCACCACGTGGGAAGACGCTTGGCATCCGAAGATGTGCCCCGTCTGTAAGGAGAGGACGGCAACTGCACATTGCTGGCTATTCAAGGAGCCGCCGCCGTCGTCCCGTACGTTTGAAGATAAGCGCAAGGCCATTGGCGAGGCATTCATGCACGTCGACTCAGACGACTGCGTTCGGCCACCAGAACTTGCCGCGTTGTTGAACAGATAAACCGGGCGGGTAATCCCCGCCCCCCGCGATAGCCGAACATAACCGTTCGCTTATGCTGTATTATCCGGTACCGCAATCGTTAACGCCTGTCAAATTGTCGAGAATTACGCGGGACACCACAGTAGTATGTCAGTGAGGCGCCAGCATCTGTCGATAGGTGCGCTCGAAGAAGCCGTCGGTCATACCCGCGATGTAATCGCACACCACCCGGTAGGCAGGCTCGGCCGGGATGAGCTCGGCATGAGACGGCGGAAGCCGCTCGGGATGTTCCACGAAGAAATCGAACAACTCCGCGATCATAGCCGCCGCGCGGGTGCGTTCTTCGCACAATTCCGGCGAGGAGTAGACGCGCCGGTGCAAGAATCGCTTCAAATCGCGATTGGCCGTTTCTGTTTCGGCGGTGAAAGCGGCCAGGCGCTCGGGATAGAGACGTACCTCCTCCATGGTTCGCACGCCGGATGTGGAGGCGCGGCGGGCAGTCCCTTCGATGAGACCGGACACCAGGGAATCGATCAGACAGCGCAGAGTTTCGTGGAAACGCTGGTCCTCGGGCGCGCCGGGGAACTGAGTCTCGGCCGCTTCGTAGAGTTCCCGATAGTAGGGCGTCTCCGCGGCAACATCCGCGGGACGCAGCAAGCCGGCTGAGACCGCATCGTCGAGATCGGCGGTATTGTAGGCGATCTCGTCGGTCAGATCGATGAGTTGCGCCTCGAGCGGCGGGCGCAGCCCGGGCAGATATTCCTCGAACGCCGGATTCTCGCCGGGCCCGAAATCGTGCGAGTGCTTGGCAATACCTTCGCGCACTTCGAAAGTGAGATTCAGTCCGGGGAAACGGGCATAACGCTGCTCGAAGCTCTCCACGATGCGGACGGCATGCAGATTATGGTCGAAGCGCGCGCCGAAGCGCTGCATCTGGCGGTCCAAAGCCTCCTCGCCACCGTGCGAGAAGGGCGGATGCCCGATATCGTGGGCCAGCGCCAGAGCCTCGGTCAAGTCTTCGTCGAGCCCCAGGACCGCCGCCACCGTGCGCGCGACCTGCGCCACTTCGATGGTATGCGTGAGGCGGTTACGGAAATGATCGCAGAGGCCCGGAGTGAAAACCTGCGTCTTGGCCTCCAGCCTGCGGAAGGCGCGGGCATGCACGATACGGTCGCGGTCGCGCTG
>PMSX01000111.1 GCA_003167495.1 Bryobacterales bacterium
TAACGCTCGTGGCCAAAATGACCCCGCTGGGGAGTTGCGGACAATGGGCACTACCGCGCAGATCGGACATTTGCACAGACCAAACCAAAGAGCTGACCGAACGCTCCAAAATGCGCCAACGTTCTATCACTGAAGATTAGTGCGGATAGCAATGTCACAAGTATTCCTGGTAAAAGGGCCTTCTGCGGAAGCAGGGCGGGGCTGTGTCAATCGAAGACGCGCGGAGAAAATAATATGCCTTATTCCGTGCTGATTCGTTCATGGGCGGCGCCCTATTCCGCAGGCTCGCGGTGCTTTACGAAGCCGATGATCAGAAGTCCCCACGAGAGAATCAAACCCAGCGCGGCTGGAATGTGACACAGTTTCACGACGAGTTCCTGCCAGGGCGCCGCGCCAGCCGCGCCTGCCTGCTTGGCCGCGATGGGCAGCATCTGGCTTGAGCCCCACCATGCGTTGGCTACCTCGGACAGGGCCATGAGCCACGTCAACCATGCCGAGACCACCATCACCGCGACCGCTTTGCCACCGACACGGTGGGGCAGCTTGAGCAGTAGAATGCCGAGCACCACGAACAACAGGCCGTTCGTTTCAAACTGGAGGTGCGCCCCCAGAGCTAGCCGTGGATACGGCGTCAGGGGTAGAGCAAAACCCCAGATCAGCCCAGCCAATATGAGCGCTAGGCCGTGAATCAGAACTTGTTTACCGCCGGTTTGAACAGTCATTTTCTTTCACCATGATCTCGAAGCGGTTCGGCTCAGAAAACTTCAGGATTCTCCTGACCGTTGTCCGCGAAACGACCGCGGCCTTCGCGATAGCGGTGTACCCGAGCCCTAAACCAGAGCTTCCATTTTGGCTACCGGTTTCCGGTCACTCTATCACAGCTCACGATGCGGATTGTGCCTAGATGACGGGGCATCCGTAAACTATCCGCTTCGCCGTAGAACGCGCTGCTCGCGGAATTGGACGCAAGCTGTCCTGAAGCCTTTTAGGAAGTTTGGAACGGGCCCACCGGGGGACCCCGGACTTCCCGCCAAACGAATAGTTGGGTTCTCACTAAAATACAAACACGACCGTGCCGAATCAACGACTTGCGGAGTTAGGTGCCGCGTTCGGGACGAGGGGCGGCATTTTCATCTCCTGGGGTGTCCAGGTTCCCGGTCATAGATGATTTGTTTTACAAAACCGTCAGCGTACGCGCGAATTGGGTTCGTTGCGCAAACGGCAACCAACGGGCAAAATCTCGTTTCGCAAAAAACGCCTTTTCTTCGCTTCCGTCCTCTCGAAACCGGCCAGTTTCGTCGAATCATCGCCCAGAGCCTCGAAGTTCGTTTCGCAAAAAACGCTTTTTCTTCGCCTCCCTCGTCCTCGGCTGGCGAAAAACAAAAGACTCATGCGCGCGTCGCAACCGTCTGCGCCGTCCTTCTCAGCTCCTATCTCTCAGCCATGCCGTCAGGCAGGGCCAGCCTTCTCGCAGCTCTGCCAGAGGTAGGGCTGTCTCCTACTCACTCCGACATCAGATATCCTCAAGGTTCAGGTCCCAAACCCATTCGCAAACTTTTCACCCAACTCGTGCCATACGTTCGCCCTTACCGTTGGATGGCCTTCGCGTTACTTTTCAGCTTGGTCTTTGAGTCCGGTATCGAAACGGCCACGCGGGGTAGTTTCAGCTATTTGATCGACCAAGCCGTCATTCCGCGCAACTATAAGCGGCTCCTGGAATTACTCGGCCTGCTCGGTTCGGCGGCTGTGCTGCTCGCCGGCGTTTCCATAGTGGCCGATTACGTTTGGGCCAAGCTCGGCGCACGCGTCGTCAACGATCTGCGCAGCGATGTTTACACCCACGTCCAGACACTTTCGCTCGATTTCTTTCAGCGCCGCAAATCGGGCGATCTGCTCAGCGTTCTCATCGCAGACCCGGAAACCATCGAAAGTTGCTTGGTCACCGTCGTGCCCTACGCCTTACTCGGCATCTCGGGCGTCGTCTTGTCCGCCACTTGGATGGCCTCCATTCATCCGGGCATGGCCGCAGCCACGGTCGTCGGCACAGCCATCTGCTTCCTCCTGCCACGCGCCTTGCTAGGTAAAGCCAACCGAGCCTCATTCGCCATGCGTGAGCAGGAAGGCCGCATGTCCAGCGCTATCCAGGAAACCCTTCAGTCGCAATATCTCATCAAGGCGTTTAGCTTGGAACGGGAGTTGTTTAATCGCTTTCGCAAAGAGACCCAGTCGCTCCTCCATCTCACAGTCAAAGCCAACTTTCTCTCTTACATCGTCGAGCGCATTCCCGCTGTCTCGTTTTTCATTCTCTGTCTTGGCATCATTGGCGGCAGCGCCGTTGTGGCCTTTCACGGCGGCATGAGCATTGGCAACGTTGTGTCGTTTCAGGTCTTGGCGCTCGGCTTAGGCAGCGCTATTGGCAACCTCACCTGGCTTGCGCCTCTCGTTGTCAGCGCTACCGCCGGCCTCGAACGCATCAACGAAGTTCTCAATGAACACCCCTCGCTTCCGGAAAACTCTGCCGCCAAAGCGCTCAAACCGTTTTCGCAAAGCATTCGTTTTGAGCATGTCGGCTTCGCTTACCCGCCGGCTATAGACCAACCCTCCCAAACCTCCCACCCAATCCTGCGAGACCTCACACTCGAAATTCAACGTGGCCAGTTTCTTGTCATCGTCGGAGCCAGCGGCAGCGGTAAAACCACTCTCTTGCAATTGATCCTGCGCCTTTATGATCCTACCCACGGCGCCGTCTTGTTCGATGGCATCGACCTCCGCGACGTCACCTTCTCCAGCCTACGCGCGCAAATCGGTTTCGTCGGCCAGGATGTGCTGCTCTTCGATAGCACCGTCCGCGACAACGTGCGAATGGGTAAACTCGACGCCAATGACCGTGAAATTCTCGATGCTATGCAAGCTGCCGAATGCATGCATTTAGTCAAGAAATTGCCTCACGGTCTCGACACGCTGGTAGGCGAGAAGGGCGCTCAATTGTCGGGCGGCGAACGCCAGCGCATCGCACTGGCCCGCGCCTTGGTCCGCAAGCCGCGGATTCTCATTCTCGACGAAGGAACGTCCGCTCTCGATAGCCGCACCGAAATCGCCTTGCTCGCCACTTTGCGCGGCCTCGCCGCCCAACGTAATATAACCGTCATCGCCGTGACTCACCGCTTGGGTATGGCCCCGCTCGCCGATAAAGTCGTCGTTGTCAGAGAAGGTTCTGTAGAATCCGCTGGCCCTCACACTCAGTTACTAGCCGAACAAGGAACCTATGCCTCCCTTTGGGAACAATCCGCCATTCATTAGCAACGGCCAACTGCTCAACCAACAGCATCCCGTCATCTGGACGCTCGTTCCCTACTGGGTCGAAGGTGTAACCTTGAAGAGCGATAGCTACGATTTGGGCCCCTACAAAATCGAACTGGCCGAAGTCTTTCAAGAGCTGAACCTCCCTTGGATTTTGCAGGTCGTCCTGCCTTCCACAACCGCTAGCGTCATCGCCCAGATTGTCGAATGCGCCAAAACCCGCCCCACATTGGTCTTCAACCTCTGCGATGGCTATGACGAAGTGGGCACGCCGGGCCTCTCCGTTGTCAAAGCGCTCGAAGCCGAAGATTTGCTCTTTACCGGCGCCGACGTTCGTTACTACGAAACTACTTGCTCGAAGATCGAGATGAAGCAGCTTTTTCAAAAATCCGCCGTACCTACTGCCGTTTGGGAGGCCTTACCCGATCACGGGCCTCTTACTGGTCTCTGTGAGCGATTGGGCCAGCCGCTCTTTATTAAGCCTTCCGCATCCAGCGCCAGCTATGGCATCGGATTGAAGTCAGTCGTCCGGAATGACGAAGAGGCTACCGCGCGGCGTGACGAACTCAAGCAGGGTGAATTCGGAAAGCTGTTCGCCAACGACATTATCTACGCCGAAGATTTTGTCGACGGGCCCGAATTCACCGTCCTCTTGGGCGGCTACTGGGACGATCCCGATGCCATCTGGACTCTTCCGCCCGCCGAGCGCATTTTCGATGTATCCATTCCCGAGAGCGAACGCTTTCTGTCCTACGATCGCTACTGGGGCTACTACAAAGAAGAATCACCTCCCGAAGGTGGCCGCCCATTTTACAGTTATCGTCCGGCGCCCCTTGAGCAGGCCAAGATCTTGTTCGACATTGCCAAGCGCGCCTATATCGCCACCTGGGGTTACAGCTACGGCCGGGTCGATATCCGCTTCAACAAAAGAACAAATGAGTATCAAGTTCTCGAAGTAAACGCCAACTGCGGCCTCTCGGGCGACGCCGAAACCTCTTGTGGCAGCATTCTCGAAATGGCGGGACAGCGCTTCCCGCAATTAGTCGAAAAGATTTTGGAGCAGGCCTTAGCCCGTGTACGGAAATGAAAATCTGCGTTCTTCAACCTGATTACACAGGCTCGCCGGTCGATTACGGCCATTACGATCCGCCGCGGAACCTTGCCCCTTGGCTCCCCGGCCATCGGGTGGATCATCTTTTTCTGCGGAAAGCCACCTCCTTTCAGCAGTTGATGAAAGCCTCCGCGCAAGCCTACGACATCTACATTAACCTTTGCGAAGGCTACCCGGAGTGGGACATTCCCGGCTTCGATGTGATTTGGGCTTTAGAACGGCTCAACCTGCCGTTCACCGGCACAACCATGCGCAACTTTCTGCATTCCAAAGAAACCATGAAAATCGTGGCGCATACCTGCGGTGTCGCCACTCCCGCCTGGTGCATCGTTCGCACCTTATCAGATCTCGACAATATGCCCGCCTGTCTCCGTTATCCGCTTTTCGTAAAGCCCGCGGATTCGGGAGACAGTCTCGGCATTGACGAACACTCGCTCATCCAGAACAAAGAAGACCTGCGTTGCCGGTGCGCCGAACTGCTGCCCGATTTCAATAAGATTCTCATCGAAGAATTCGTCGGCGGCCGCGAGTTCACTGTCTTAGTCGCTGCGGGCGGACTGGCACTCACTCCCTTCGAGTTCGTCTTCCAGGACTCCAATCACTTCAAGACCTATCGCATGAAAGTGACGCAGCATCACACCAGCAACAACGTTCCAGTCACCGACCCGGCACTCAGTCAGCGTTTGCAAGACATGGCCGTCAAGATCTTTCACGGCTTCGAAGCTGAGAGCTACGCCCGCATCGACATGCGTTCCAACTGCCCGGGAGAACTGTTCTTTCTCGAAATTAACTGCGAGTGTTCCATCTTCTATCCAGAAGGCTCCGAGGGTTCGGCCGACTACATTCTGAAGCATGAACCAATGGGTCACGCGGGCTTTCTACAGCTCATCATTGCCGATGGCATCAGGCGTCACCAACAGCGGCAGAAACCCTTCCAATCACGTCTAACCTCCCATGGTGAACTCGGTAGTTTTGCTGTTCGTGACTTAGCTCACGGCGAGGCCATTACAGCCGGCCCTTTTCGCAAATCACCTGAGAGTAACCTCGCATGGGAGGGTCACGACCTCCTGGCGCAACGGCCTATTCTTAAAGGGGAGGAACTATTGCTACCTGAGTGATCGGCTCTAAGCGCGTCAAGCGAAGACTCACGGCGAGTGCCATGCCGAGCAACCCTGCCAGGAACGTCACCACGCCGGCCCAGCCATACAACTTCCAAAAGAAGCCCCCGGCAGTCCCTGCAACACTCGAACCAAGATAGTAGAAGAACAGATAGAGCGCAGAAGCTTGCGCCTTTGCATGAAGTGCTCGCAGCCCCACCCAGCTGCTGAGCACCGAGTGCGCGCCGAAGAAGCCGAAGGTGAACATGGTGAGTCCCAGGATGATAAAGATCAGCGGCTTCAGCAGCGTGGTGAGCAGACCCGCCAGCATCAAAGCCACCACACACCAAAACACTTTCCGCCGGCCCAGCCTCCCGGCCAGGTGGCCCACCCAGGCTGAACTCACTGTTCCCACCAGATAGACCACAAAGACAGAACCAACCTCCGCCTGACTCAGCGAATACGGCGCGGCGATGAGACGGAAGCCAATGTAGTTGTAAACCGAAACGAAGGCTCCCATCAGCAGAAAGCCCTCCGCAAAAAGCAGCCGGAGACCGGGCTCTGATAAGTGTTGGCCGAACGATCGGAGCAACGCGCCCGTATGCATGGGTCGCGCATGAAAATGCGCAGAGCGTGGCAAGCTGCGCCAAAAAATAAAAGCCGCAACCAGTCCGATGCCACCCATCGCCGCCAGCGCAAACCGCCAGCCCGTCCAATCCGTCAGGATGCCAATCAGAAACCGGCCAGACATGCCTCCTACCGCGGTGCCTCCCACATAGAGGCCCATAGCGAGTCCGACGGCCGAACGATCCATCTCTTCGCTCAAGTACGCCATGGCAACCGCTGGCAGCCCGCTGAAGGCAATTCCTTCCAATGTGCGCATGCTAAGGAACGAAGCCCAACTCGGCGCGAGCGGCGAAAGCGTAGTCAGCGCCGCGGATGCGAACATCGATACAGTCATTACCGATTTGCGCCCCCACGCCTCCGACACCGAGCCAGCGAGCAAGATGGCCACCGCCACTGAACCTGTAACGGAAGAGATGGCCAGACTACTGGCGGCCGCGCTGATGTGAAACTCCCGCGCGAAAAGAGGCAGCAGAGGCTGTACGCAATACATCAACGCAAACGTCGCGAAGCCAGCCGAGAATAAAGCGAGATTCGTTCGCCGGAAAGCCGCCGTACCGCGCAAAATCAAAGACGTTTCAACCAACTAAAAGATTAGCTTCATAGCCAGTTGGCCATTTGTGGGGCGGGATGGCATCCCGCAGCCGATTGGAAATCGGCGCCTAGCCGAGCCGCGACTACAAAGGCGGCTCCACTCAAGCCGCGTGCTTTTGCCGGCACGCGTCAGAGCAATAATAAACCGTCTTGCCCGCGATCTGCCGGCGGAACGATGTGGCTTCGGAAACGTACGTGCCGCAAACCGGATCTTTGTGTAGTTCACCCGCGCGCGGCTCTTCTTTCGGCTGGCCAGACGATCCCGAACGCGGCTGCTGTTGTTGCTGGGAGCTGTTCGATGCGGCAGCACCGAATCCTTTTATGACACTCGATAGCACAGCCCGCGCGACCATCGCAATCAAAATCGTGATGACCAACTCGAGCAGTGCGCGGAACATGATGGAGCTTTCTAAGCTTTCTTAAACTGGGGACGTTTTGGCAACGCCCCCAGTTCCCATTCTACGGCTGTTCTAGTTCTTCTTTTTCGAGGAAGGAACAACTACCTTCGTTTCTACCTTTTCGCCCATCGCTTGCAGCATGGCGCTCGCCTCCGCCGCATGCGGGCCACTCGGCTGCAATTCCAGGTACTTCTTCAACGCGGGTGCCGTGTCTGGCGGATAGTTCTGTGCGCCGGTTTTCGGATCTACTTTCCCCTGCATCATCAGCAAGCTGCCGTACTGATACCACGCTTCAGAGTAGTTCGGATCGGCATCGGTTGCTTTTTTGAAGAAATCTGTCGCCTTTTCCGGCTGGCCGCTGTTGACCAGATTCGCTCCCATATTGAAGTACGCTTTGGGCGCCATTGCCGGGTCGAGTTGCGCAGCTTTACTCAAAGCTTCGGTGGCTTCCGGAATCTTCTTCTCCTTGCCATACAAGTTTCCGATCTGGTTGTAAACGCCCGCATCAGTGGGTTTCAAAGCCAAGCCTTTGTTGTAGTTCACAATGGCCTGCTCGTATGATTTGTTGCGGTCGTCGCCGGTCTGCGCGTCGCCCATGGCGGAATAGGTTTCACCCAGCGCGTCCCACACAGCAACCTGCGAAGCATCAAGCTCGCCCGCTTTGTTATAGCTGTCAATGGCGGTCTGATATTTCACAACCTTTTGTGCTTTATCCGGCTCCGCGTCTCCGGCTTTCTTGGCGTCCTGGCCCGCATTGAACGCGTCGTTCAGTGCCTTGTTCTTCTTCATCACTTCGGCGTTTTTCTTGGCCGTCGCTTCGAAGGCTTCCTTTTGTTCCTTTGTCATGCCGCGCGCTGCATCTGCCGGCAGGTCGCCAGTTGCAGCGGCTGCCTGCATGCCGGCCTTCTGTTGTTGAGCTTTGCGCAAGTCGAAATCGATGGTTGTGCTGTCGCCGTATTTCGATTTCACGCCTTTAACGGAATCAACGGTCTGACCGTCCACTTGGCAAGTGATATCGAATGTGCCGAAGGGCAAACCCGTATAAAGCCAGTGACCCTTTTTGTCGGACTTGACTTGGTAATGGCCTTTGATGTCGGTGCGATCTAGAACGATCAGCGCACCCTTCAAGGGTTGGCCGCTGGCATCCTTAACATCGCCTTCTATGGTCGTGGTCTGCGCCCAGGCACCGCCAGCCCCCGCCAACAGAAGACCGCTCAAAATGAATGAACTTCGCAACTGGGCGAACATATGTCTGTTTCCTCTCTTTGTAGTCAATTTGTTAATCCTCAAAGATACTATACTCTGCCGCTGGGCATTACGGACAACCCCGGCTCATTAAAAGAATCAAAGATTTAGCGCGAATCGCAGAACCTTTAGCAACCTGGTAGTGGCGCGAGGCATCTCATAAACCGAAGAGAAGTAAAGGGGAGTTCATTCTTGACTTGGGTATTCATACGTGTGTTTTTTTCCGTGGCCGTTTTCGGAGCAGTGCTGACGCAGGCGTCCGATCTATCCCAAGCCGAAGATCGCTATAAACACACCGATTTTGAAGCATCACTGACACTCCTAGACAAACACTCATCCGACGCAGCCACGAATTTTCTGGTTGCTCGTAATTATTTCATGTTAGGCGACTTCAAGAAAGCGGCGGAATATTTACAGTCCGCTACCACGCAGCAGCCTGCCAGTTCGGAATACATGGATTGGCTTGGCCGCGCCTATGGCAAGCGAGCCGAAAGCTCGAATCCTCTAATTGCGCCCAGTCTGGCATCGAAAGCTCGCCAAGCGTTCGAAAAAGCCGTGGATCTCGATCCAAGAAACGCCGATGCTTTGAGCGATTTGTTCGACTTTTATCTGGAAGCGCCCGGCTTTCTGGGCGGCGGCTACGACAAGGCGCTGGCCATAGCTGAGCGAACTTCAAAATTCGATCCCGCGCAAGGCTACTTCGAAGAAGCGAAACTAGCCCAAAAACGGAAGGAATTCCAGACAGCCGAAGACCATCTACGGCAAGCCATCGGTGTTGCGCCGCATTCAGTTGGACACTTGTTAGCGTTGGGTCGATTCCTGGCGAATCAAGGCCGCAACAAAGAAAGCGATGCGGTGTTTCTGGAAGCACGAACCAAACATCCGAATGCGCCTCAAGTTTTATTCGCTTGGGCTTCGGTACTGGTAAATCAGAAGCGCGATTTGCCGCATGCGAAAACGATGCTTGAGAATTATATGCAGGCATCGCTTACGCCCGACGATCCGCCGAAACATGAAGCGCGCCGCTTGCTCAAAGAAGCAGACGGGGCGTAAGCTCAAAACCTCGGGTAAATGAATTTCTCCGAAGCAATCAGCTTCAGCTTTCAGGCCCTCAAAGCAAACAGACTCAGAACCTTTCTGACAGCGCTCGGCTTGATCATCGGGAACGCGTCGGTGATTCTGGTGGTCACTATTTCACTCGCAAGCAAAGATCTGATTCTGGATCAAATTCGCGGCGTAGGTTCGAACCTCGTCTACGCCTACTATCAAGCGGGCGGACAGAACACCGCTAAGATCGAAGCGGATTTCGTAAAGCTTGCGGACGTTCAGGCGATTCGCGACAACCTTGGCAATGAGATTGTAGCGGCAACTGCCGTGATGACGTCGCACGATCAAATCGTAGTGGATGGCAAAGTGCGCGAACTGACGGTGAATGGGGTGGACGAGGAGTATCCGGTAGTTCGCCGGCTGGTCATCTTGCGAGGCCGCGCTATAGATGCCAGCGACGTTGCCTTGCGTGGGCGAGTGGCGCTGCTGACCGAGAAACTGGCCATACGCATCTTTGGCAGCCAGGACGCAGCCGTCGGCCAGACCATCAAGATCAGCCAATTGCAGTTCACAGTCATCGGCACGTTTCGCGAGAAGACTACAACGTTCGGCCAGGGTGAGATCAGCGACGAGACAGTGCTGATTCCTATTACTGTGATGAAGTATTTCATGCAGTACGAAAAGATTGAGCCGGTCTACATACAAGTGCGGTATGCGGCAGACGTGCCAGCCGCGACGCAGAAGGTGAACCAAATTTTGGAGAGCCGTCACCGCCTCGGCGCGAAATACGATGTGCAGAACCTGGTGGCAATTCTGCAAACAGCGGATACGATCGCCACAGTGTTGACAATCGTGCTGGTCCTTGTCTCAACAATCGCGCTGCTTATTTCCGGAATCGGCATTATGAACATCATGCTCGTGACGGTGACGGAACGTACGCGCGAGATTGGATTGCGCATGGCCGTCGGCGCATCGCGCAAGGACATTTTGCTGCAGTTTTTGGTGGAAGCTGTAGTCATGAGCGTTGCCGGCGGGGCTTTGGGCATTGTCATTGGCGTGGCGCTGCCGCTCAGTGTGCCGCTGTTTACGTCTCAGATCAAGGTGCCTGTCTCGCCTATTTCGGTGGTGGTGGCTTTCGTAGTATCGTTCGTTGTGGGTGTTACCTTTGGCTTGCTGCCTGCGCGACGCGCCGCGCAACTTAATCCAACGGAAGCGCTTCGGTACGAATAAGCTTACATGCCATTGACGCGGAAATCCCACTCGCGCGCGGCGCGTTCATGCAGCAATGGTAAGTCTCGTTCCAGGACGAAACCCGAAACCACGAGTTCATGCGCCGCTTGATCGATTTGGTCCAAATAGGCTTGCCGGTCGCGGTAGCGCTCTTGAACTGAACTGCGCGGGTCGCCGCTCATGAGCCGCTCTTGTTTGGTGACGGGAAACGGAATCCACGATCCCGTGTAACTCAACATGTCCGTAGGGGCGCCAATCGTGGTGGCGCGCCGGTTCCAGCCGGTATAGGAAGCCAGAGGCACCTTGATTTCGGGCATCTGAATGCCGCCGAGATCGTTTCCATCGGCGTCCACTTGCGGCACAAACGTTGGAAACGGCGCACCCATCTTCGGCGGCTCAACGCTGAAATCCAGACGATAGGCTTCGCGCTTGTGCAGCGGCGGTTCCACGCCGGGTACTTTCGGGAAGTGCAGACCCTCCATCAGTGTCAGCTCATTTTTCGCTAAGAGTGGGAAGCGTGAGGCTGGCGGCTGAATATCTGTCTTGATCCAGCGGTCCATTGCTAACAATAGGGCGCGCAGAGCATAGCGGTAATCGTTCGTATTGGCCAGATTTTGCCCCTGCACGTGCGCGGGAGGAAGCGTGCCGACACCGTGTTGCGAGCCTGCAAAGAAGTAAATGCGCGTATTGGCCGAGGGTGCCACGTCCCACTTGCCATCGGCGCTCGTATGAATGAGTGACGCGCAGCGGCCCCAGTATTCGTAAGAGCCGTTGGTGAGAAACAGCTTTGGAAGCACATGCGCACTGGCGGCGCGTTCGACCAGATGTTGTTCATCGAAAGGCGGGATGTCTACTGGATAAAACACGTTGACAAATGGTTGACCATCGCGCGAAGGTTGGGCAAACCGTTGATTGAAGCTTCCCCGCCCCGCGCCGCCCACATGCGCCCAAATGCCGTCGAACACTTTGCGATGCAGCTCATTCTCGTTGAACCCGTCGTACAAAAATTCGCGCAGGAGCCGGCCGCTTTGCGAAACGCCGAACCCAATCGCCAGCTTAATGCCGGAACGATCATTAGCGATAGGTGAATCAACACCGCCATATTTGAGATACGACACAAAATCGCGCAAACCGGCCAATCCTAAACCAGCTACCACCGGGTTCTTGGCTTGGTAGACGATTTCGTAGATACGCCCAGGAGTGAAGCCGCCTTGGAGCTTGACGTGGCTGCCATCGACGAATTGCCATCGCGAATGATCGATCAACGTGCGGGGCGCCGCAACCTCATCCCGGACAAACAATTCGTTCTGCGGCGAGGCCGGATCGAGCGCGGCGTAACCGATTTGCGCTCGGTCTCCGGTAGAGACGATCTCTTCACTTTTTTCCCCTGTCCACTCAGAATGAATCATGCCGCTGATGACGTCGCCTTGATTGCTGGCCACTGGCAAAAAGGCGCGCAGCATGCCTGTTTGATCGGGGACATCGAACTCCCAGCCGAGCCACACGAGCGTGAAGCCTTGTGCCAGCAAGAAGGAGTCACCCAACGATTCTGGAGAAGTCAAGTCGCCGCTGTGGTGGGCAAAATCGAACACATTCAGCAGACCTTTGCCGCCGCGGTTTGAAACTTCCACTAGCGCCGTGCCGTTACCCTTGAGTGGGCGCATCATGTAGAAATCGGCTGAAAATTCAACTAAGCCTTGTTTGTTTCTGGGTGCTAAATCAATATCGCAAATGATGCGGTTTGGGCCGAGTTTCGGATCAACGGCAAAGTGGACCTTTCCGTAGGTCACTTCGACGGCCAATCCCTTTACGTTGTCACGAAGCGCCAAATCGATGCGCGTTACCGCCGCTTGAGCAGTGACACAGACCAGGAAAACGAAAAAAATGCGGGGCAAGCGATTTAGGCGGCGATGGTTCGCGCGGACTCAAGACGGCGGCTCAGCAAAGCATACGCGCCGAAGAGCACACCGGAAAAGAAAAGATCGCCCAGTAGAGTGCGGCCATAGAACGGGAGTGCGGCAATGTAGCAAGTCGCAAGTCCACTCAGCGTCCGCGGATAAATGTCGCCCAAACTAAACCAACTAAAAAAATTCGTGATCAGGAAGAACTGCAAGCTGCCCGCAAACACGACACTCGCAATGCGCACCGGGCTGTTAGTATTGCGCAAAAACGTGCGCCCCAAAAACACACTAATCATGAAGGATGCATATACGATGATCGTCCCGCTGGAGTATGCAGGGTAACCGCCTTCCATGCGGCTGCGGATGGGATCGGTAATCGCCAACGCCAGCAGTGGCACCACGTAGGCTTGCCAACCGCGCAGGCGGGCACCTCCAAACAAAGCCACGCCGCCTATGGGTGAAAAATTGGGCGGATGCGGCGCAAGACGAACAAGCGCTGCCAGCACCGTCATGACAATGGCGAGCGGTTGAAAAGATTGCGGTTTGCGATTCATCTAGCTTCTAAGTATATATCGAAAGGGCGGCAACCGCCGCCCTTATCTAACTCGCACAGGTGCAAAACGCGTATTTGAAAACCTCAGTTGTTAGGTGGCGCTGGGGTTGTGGGACCTGGCGTTGTAGGTGCTGGCGTCGTGGTCGTCGGCGCGGGAGTCGTTGTGTCCGGGGTGGTCGAAGCTGGAGACGTTGACGTGTTCGTCGTCGTGGTAGTGTCGGTGCTGTCGCCGCTATCGGACGGCCGCCGTTTCAACTTCGGACGGTCGCTGTCATCGCCCGTATCTTTCTTAGACGGATCAGTCTCATCTTCAATCGGCGCGGTGGAATTCGGATTGCGCCGCAGAGTCGGCTTGTTCGGATCTTCCGTAGTTTTGTCAGGCCGGCGCTGGTTCTCCAGCATCTTAAGCCGGTTCTTCACATCGTTGAATTCAGAAGTGGTTACCACATATTCCGGCCTTGGTTTCAAGTCCGCAATTTGCTTTTGCGTTTTGGCAATGCGGTCATCAGTGGGCGGATGCGTGGAAAAAGCCTTGGCAACAGTGCCGGGTTTGCGCTTCTCGAGAGTTTGGATCTTTTCAAAGAAGTCGACAAACGCTGTCGGATCGTAACCGGTTTTGTACATATATTGCAAGCCGAGGAAATCCGCTTCGCTCTCGAAAGCGCGCGAGAACTTCAGCATTCCCATCGGAATCAGGATGCCCGACGCTTGGTAAATGCCATAGGCCGCGGCCCCGCCCACAAAGATAAGCGGAATCGTAGCCAACTGCGCAATTTCTCCGCGAGTCGCTTGCCGGGTGCCGTGGCGAGCGGCCACGTGCGCGATTTCATGCGCCATCACGCCTGCCAGTTCCGCTTCGTTATCGGCTTTGAGAATCAGCCCGGTCTGCACGAAGAAGAACCCGCCGGGCAGGGCGAACGCGTTCACTGTCGGATCTTCAATCACTTTGATGGTGAACGGCACCTTCGCGTCGGAATTCCGAACCAGATTCTGGCCAATACGGTTTACGTATTCGGCAATCACCGGGTCATTGACAATTTTCGATTGACGCTCCACCTGCTGTGCCAATTGTTTGCCCAGCGCGATCTCTTTTTCGAGCGAATAAAAATTTACCTTGCCAGAGACGTTTCGATCGCCGATGGCATCGGGATCACCTTTTTGATCGTCTCCGGCAAAGGACGTGAGCGGGACCGCCAAGAGCAGCACCACAGTTAGGCTTACAGAAGACTGGAAGCGAACAAAACGCCGCATGTGTAAAACTCCTTTACGCGCAGACAACAAATTGCCTGGAGGCCTGCCAATCTCTTGGCATATTCAGCCTTCCTCCAGTATATGACCAAACACAACAACCTTGTCCGGCAGCGAAGCCAGGAAATTTTCTAAAGATGGTGCGGCGATGCTCATTTCGGGACTCGCTGCCGACAAGTCACAGGAGATATGTACCTACTAACGTATCCTCTGAAAGATGGGTTTCGACAAAATTGAAGATTCTTTCACGAACGAAGCCGGCGCGATCGCCGCCCGCTACCGCGAAGAATTTCCGGTCACCAAAGAATTGATCTACCTAAACCACGCCGCGGTGGCCCCGCTTTGCCGCCGCGCGGCCGACGCCATACGCTGGCTGGCCGACGACGCATGCCAGTTCGGCTCTCTACATTACGACAAGTGGATGGATGCGTATGCCGGCCTGCGCCGGGCCACCGCCCGGCTGATCAACGCCGCACCCGAAGAAATCGCGATTGTCAAGAACACGTCGGAAGGCATTGCCATGGTCGCGCTTGGGCTGGATTGGAACGCCGGGGACCGCATTATCGCCTTCAAAGAGGAATTCCCAGCAAATTACTACCCTTGGCTCCGGCTGGAAAAACGTGGTGTACAGATTACCTGGCTTTCCATTTACGATCCGCTGGAAACAATAGCAGCCGCCATCCCCGGCGCGCGCCTGCTGGCTGTTAGTTTTGTGAACTACCTAAGCGGATACCGGGTCGATATCGAAGCCATTGGCGAACTCTGCCGCCAGCATGGCTGCTTTTATTTTCTCGACGCGATTCAAGGCATGGGCGTTTTCCCCATCGATGTTGAGACATCCCACATCGACGCGCTGGCGGCCGATGGCCACAAATGGATGCTCGGACCAGAGGGAAACGGCGTCCTTTATGTGCGGCGCAAATGGTTCGATTCTATAGAGCCGGTCGAATTCGGCTGGACGAATCCGGCCAACTACGCCGATTACAGTTCTCGCGACATGACGCTGCGCGCCGACGCTGGACGCTACGAGTGTGGGACGCTGAACACCGTGGGCTGCTTCGGCCACCGCGCGTCGCTCGAGTTTTTGCTTGAAGTCGGCATTACCAACGTGGCGGCCGCTGTCATGGCTCGCGCCGGGCAACTCGATCGGGGATTGCGTGCCAAGGGCTACGAAGTGATGATTGAACGTACAGAAGCCACAGGCTCGGGGATCATTTGTTTTCGCCACCCGGCTGTCGATTCCAAGATGATGGTAAGCGAAATGAAACGCCACAAAATCGCCGCCGCACCGCGACAAGGGTGGGTTCGCGTGTCGCCGCATTTTTACATCGGCAGCGAAGACATTGAAGAAGTGCTGCGCTCGCTCCCGGAGATTAAGAAATAAGTGTGACAAAGCGCATAATTCTGCCGAATTCGACCCATAATCTTGGCGGGAGCACAAAATGCTTCGGCCCACGTCGCTGGCGTCACTGAGCGATAAGCGTCTGGCAATACTCGATCAGTAATCTCTTAAAAACTCGCCAACAAAAATTCCGAATCAGTGAGGGAATTTCCCTTTGCATATCGCTTATGCAGATGACAAAGGAAACTCAGCATGATCCTCACAAAATCGACCCGGTTCTTAATCGTCGCGGCGGCTTTCTGCTCTGTCGCAACCGCTTCCGACGTTTTCAACTTCGATAGCGATAGTCTCGGCACGTCCACTACGTTCACCGATACGGTGAACGGCTTATCCGCAACCTTCTCCAGCACTGCCGATCCTGGCGGCTTCGTGGTATATGGCTCCATATTCGATGCGCTGACTGGCAACGTTCTAGGCGACCCTGGGCCTGCGAGCACGAATGGTGTCGACCTTTCCATCGCTCTTAGTAATAACTTAAGCGCTATCGCGCTCAATTTTGCCACTGCAGATTTCGGTGCCGCGTCGCCGCTCACGATCACGGCTTATGAGAACACGACGGAAGTGGGTTCGGCCACAGCCACCGGCACGGTTCCGGGCGGATTCACTTTTCCGGAGGGTGAGGTTGCCCTTTCCGGAAAAACCTTCAACAACATTGTGGTGTCGTCGAGTGCACCCGATTTCGCAGTCGATGACATCAGCGCTACTGTGGCACCCGAGCCTGCCGTGTGCGGCTTGCTTGGACTCGGTCTACTGGCGCTAGGCAGCCCCGCTGTATACCGAAAATCCAGGCGTGCAGCAACCGCCAAGTAATTCCCAAATCCATCAACAACTTATCGAGGAGAAATAACCATGAAAATTTCAATGCTACCGGTGCGTCCAGCCGCTATGAAAACAGCCGTTATCGCACTTATCTCACTTTCGGCAACAATGGCTTCCGCCCAGGACACACACACAATCTTCCCGCTTTCGAAGCCGTCAGTTTCCACCGTGACACAGAATGGCGACGTAAATCCTTATGGAGTCTTCTTTGTGCCAACGACGGTCATGGCCAGCGCCGGTTTGAAGGCCGGCGACATCTTGGTCTCAAATTTTAATAATTCCAACAATCTTCAAGGTTTAGGCACAAGCATCCTCCACGTCAATGCCGCCGGGCAACCATCCACTTTCTTCATTGGCTCATCCGCACGAAGCGGACTTACAGCAGCACTCGGCGTGCTCACCAACGGATGGGTCATCGTCGGTAACCTGCCAACTCTCGACGGTACCGCTGCGACTGTCCAACCCGGCGCCATTTCTGTCCTGGATAGCTTCGGGAACTTTCTTGGGAACGTGGGCACTGTGGCTTCCGTCAATGGCCCGTGGGGAATGGCGGTCTTCGACCAGGGCTCTAACGGAACGGGCAAGGCTACCGTCTTTGTCTCAAACGTCCTGAGTGGCGCTATCTCGCGGTTCACCTTTTCCTACACGCCCACAAATCTCGGTGCAGTTGTCAACATACTCTCAACCGGCTTCAATCACCGCACCGATCCGGCGGCGATCGTCTTGGGACCGTCCGGTCTTGTCTACGACGCGGCAAATGACACACTTTATGTCGCCTCTTCAACCGACAACGCGGTTTACGCGATTCCAACCGCGACCGCCGCAACCGCACTGGTCACGCCCAAACTGTTGTTCCAGGATGCGACGCACCTGCACGGTCCGCTGGATCTGTCGATCCTGCCGAATGGACATTTTCTGATCGCTAATAGCGATGGATCGAATGTGGATCCGAATCAACCCAGCGAGCTGGTCGAATACACACAAACGGGCGAATTCGTAGGGCAAATGCCCATCGATCCGAATAATGGGGGAGCCTTTGGGCTCGCCACAACAAACATCGGGTGGGGGACGTTCCGGCTTGCCGCCGTCGACGACAATACTAATTCTCTAAACATCTGGACTACTGTGGCCCAGTAGCCTAACCTCCAACTGGTGCACGAAGCGCGCTCCGGCTATTGCTGGAGCGCGACTTCTTTGTCTATCGCGGAAATAGAATCCCGCAAATGACGGACCGACGGGCCAAAGGAGATCGCGATGACCCGGAATGTCCCGTAGGGAATCTCGTATCTGCCGCAATCACGCCAAACGCCGACGACGGGTATCTCAAATTCCGTTGGCCGCTGGCGAGAATCCGGTGAGCACCTGGCTGAAACATCTGGCCGCAAATCTGCATTGCCGGCGAACGTTGTGTTGGTCGTGAGAAGGTTTAGCGGATTGCCCGTTTACACCGTTTCGCTCAGCGTAATCTCCCATCCGGAGGTTTCCCAAACAACCCGCTCGATCCTTTGTTAAGTTGACTCACGACTCTGGTCGCGCTGGCGAGTTCATCAGTGGCGACCCTCCCGACGTCCGCTACAATTGGCGTTGCGGTTTCCGTAGCAAACGCAATGACTTCCCAAGGCCCAGAGAACGTAACGCAGTTGCTCACGGCGTGGAGCACTGGGGACCGATCCGCGTTCGACTCGCTGATCCAGATTATTTATTCGGAGCTGCACAGGCTGGCGGCCCGCTATATGGGCCTGGAGAGGGTGAGGCATCCTCTGAATACCACTGCGCTCGTGAATGAAGCGTATCTGCGGCTGGTGAACCAGAACAACGTGAGCTGGCAAAACCGGGCGCATTTTTTTGCGGTTTCGGCGCAGGCGATGCGGAGCATCCTGATAGACATGGCGCGTGGCCGCAACCGGCTCCGGCGCGGCGGAGGTGCGCGCCACGTTTCACTGGACGAGACGCTTGTCTTTTCCGATAGCCGGGCTGCAGATTTGATCGCACTGGACGACGCTCTGACGCGTTTGGCCAACTTGGATGAACGAAAGAGCAGAATCGTAGAAATGCGTTATTTCGGCGGCCTTACCGTGGAAGAAACTGCTGAAGTGCTTAAACTATCGGTCGCTACGGTGGATCGCGAATGGAGAAGGGCGCGGGCGTGGCTGTACAACGAATTGAAACGGCTAGGGACAGAAAGCGCTAATGAAAGTTCTCAATGAGCACAACGTCCCGGGCTGTAGTTCCGCGAACACAAGCAAGGCGGCCGTCGCGCGACCAAGCGAACGTGGATAAGTCGTCGTTGGCAAATTTTGTGATTTGTATAGGCGGTCCGCCTGCAGTGGGTTGCCGCCAGAGGTTGCCGGCTCCGGTGGCATTCACGATGTAATCGAGACCTTTCCCATCAGGACTCCAAGAGATGGGAGTTTCGTCGCTGGGAGAAGATTCGAAAATTCTGAATCCCCCGCTCCCATCCAGAGCCAACAGCGCCACATGACGCGCCGAAAAGCGCGGGTCTTTACCTGGAAAATAGATACAGCCGATGTGCCGACCGTCCGGCGACACAACCGGATAGGATGCCGGCTGGCTTGAAACTTCCGCGGGCGTGCCACCATCGATAGGAATTTGCCAAAGCGACGGCTCGCCGCCCACCCCCGGCGACCAATCGACGAAAGATCCGTAGAGGACCGCACGACCGTCGGGCGTAATGTCAGGGTGCACATCCAGGGGACCATGCGTCAACTGCCGGGCATTTGTGCCGTCTGCATCCATGCGCCAGATGTTACCTTCCTGCTTGTAAACGATGTAGCGTCCTGTACGCGCGATAACGATTTGATCCTTATTATTGCTTGCGCCGGAAGTCAAGCGCTGACGACTGCCGCTGTCGGCGTCGACTAGCCACAGGTTCCGATAGTCGCCGGTCGGATCGGAATAGATGAGACGACCGGCAGGCGTCCAGGCAAGTGTTGTATGAGTTGAATGCAGCGGGGCTAGGTTAATGCGTGTGGCTTGGGAAGCGCGGCCCCGGGGTGTGACCCAGATGGCGGACGAGTTCTCGCTTTGGACCGTGGCCAGCGATTTGCCGTCGTTCGTGAGAGTTACACGGCCGTAGTTGCTCAAATCGTTTGTGAGTCTGGTGACGGCACCCGTTTTGTGAGAGACCATCCACAATTGATAAATGTCGTCGCCGCGGCTGGCAGCTGTGATGATCAGAATGTCTCCTTTAGGCGACCAGGCGATGGAATTTGGCCATGCCCAGGATCGCCTGGTAATGACGTGCTGACTGCGGTCGGACAGGCGGATCTCAATTAATTGAAAAAAGGTTTCTGAGTAACGGGCTGCAGCACCAGAGAAGCACGCCATGGCGAGGCCATCGGGAGACCAGGCGACGCTGTGCTGATCGAGGTAGCGGGGACGGCGTAATGTGGCGAACGTGGATTCGCCGCTCCCATCGATGTTGCTGACAACCAAAGACGCTTCCCAGGCGGAGGGCTTCAGACGAACGAACGCGAGGCGACGCCCATCTGGCGAGAGCGCAACCGAACCAGTCACTTCACTGAGGACTCGCTCGGGCGAGCCGTTTTTTAGGGGCACGCGATACAGATCGCCGCTATCCTCGCGCCCCTTTCGCCGGTAATACAGAAACGAATCATCGGGCGAAAAGGTGATGCCCGAGTCCTCTCCGGCTTCTGGCGGAACAACAAGATTTTCGGTCGAGCCAGATGAATTTCGGATCCACACGCTTTGTCCAAGGCTTTCGTTTACGACGTAGGCGAGCAGTTTTCCATCGTGCGATATAGCGGCATCGGCAGCTTCGCCGCCGGTGGGCAGACGGGTGATCTGCATGGAATTAAAGGGAACCGCGACCGGCTGGCGGCGGTCGGTCAGGAAATATGCGGCGGCGACCGCGGCTAAGACCACGGAGGCCGCGGCGGTTATAGTCCAAGTGTTGAAGGGCGCGATGGCTCGGTCTAGAGGCGGTTCGGCCAACCGCACAAGATCATCTCTGAGTGCCTCGGCAGAAGGATAGCGCGCGGACGGATCTTTTTCGAGACAACGCCGGACAATGCGTTCAAACTCCGCGGGTATTCCCGGTATACGACGCGAAAGTGGCGGCGGATCGTCAGTGAGAATCGCGGCCAATGTATCAGTGGGCGTCGAGCCAGAGAAGGGGGGCAGACCGGCGGCCATTTCATAGAGCATGACGCCAAGGCTGAAAATATCGCTGCGATTATCGACGGTTAGGCCACGCGCTTGTTCGGGGGACATGTAACGTACGGTGCCGAGCACGAATCCAGGCAGGCTTACGGACTCGGTGGCTACGGTGGGCAATCCGGCCGGCCTTTCGACAAATCTAGCGAGACCAAAATCCAAAACTTTGACGAGACCGTCGGGCCGGAGCATTACGTTTTCCGGCTTGATGTCTCGATGAACGATACCCGCCGAATGAGCTGCGGCTAATGCCGCGGATGCCTGCGCACCGACCTTGAGGATCTCTTTGAGAGGAATAGGGGCCCGCGCGAGGCGCTGCCGTATTGTTTCCCCCGCGACCCGTTCCTGAGCGATGAACAGCATTCCTTCGGCCTTGCCAACTTCATAGACGGTGATGATGTTGGGATGATTTAGCGCGGATGCAGTGCGCGCCTCCTGCTGAAATCGGCGCATGTGGTAGGGATCACCGGCGAAGCGAGGAGACAAGAGCTTTAGGGCGATTTCGCGATCCAGATTGAGGTCTCGAGCCATCCACACCTCGCCGATTCCGCCGGCGCCGAGTCGCGCGATTACTTCGTAATGTTCAATACGACGACCAGTAAGATCTTGCTGCTGTTGGGTTGGACGCACCGCCATGTCGCCAGCGAGCTCTTCGAGCAACGGCTTTTCGAGGAAGTCACCGGTTTCGGAATCCGCTTCAATGAGTGCATTGATCCGTTCACGCAAGTCATGGTCATTTCCGCAGACCTGATCAAGGAATGCGGCGCGCTGGTCCGGCCTTATTTGGAGAGCCGCGTCCGTCAGCGCGTTGACCTGAAGATATCGTTCAGGAGTCACGCCCGACTTATTATTCCATATTGTGGGATTAAGGCAGGAGCTTGTTACAGTACCAGTCCTGCCAAAAAAACGACCCTGCTTCAGCGGCGGCTGTTTGAGCGCAGGTGCGGCTCATAAGGCATGTTGCGGCGATCAGATTGTCAAACCACCGGAGTAGGATTCGGGCGGACGGAGATGCGACGTCTCTGCTGCGCTTCGATTAGCGCGGATCATGTCGAGCGCTTCGGCGGCGGCAAACCCGCGGCCTCGGCTGATCCACGCGACACCCAAGCGTAGCTATCGGCGGTAGTTAGCGCTCGCGACCTGGACGGTTTCGAATTCCGGGCGGTTGACGGCGTACTCGGAGACAATCGCCTGCGTCGTCGCGTAGTGGCATTATCGGGCTTGGGAAAATCGCGCGTCCTTCTGCCACCTTGGACCGCAAAGCTGGCGCAGCCGCGATGATATAGGTATAGTCACAATAAACCATGAAAGCCTTCTATATAACAGAACCAGGCAAGACCGCGTTACAAGAACTGCAACCTCAGCCACACGCCGCCGCCGGCGAAGTGCTCTTGAAGACGCGGCTGATCGGCTTGTGCGGAACAGATCTCAGCACATTTCGGGGCAAGAATCCGCTAGTGAGTTATCCGCGGATTCCGGGTCACGAAATTGCCGCCACTATCGTGGAAACAGGGACGGACGTGCCTAAAGAATTCCGCTCGGGGATGGACGTCACGGTCTATCCAAACACCAATTGCGGCAAGTGCGCGTCCTGCTTGCGGCAGCGCTTCAACGCCTGCAAATTTAACGAGACGCTGGGCGTGCAGCGCGACGGCGCCATGAAAGAATATTTCACTGCGCCTTGGCAAAAAGTGTTTCGCGCCGATTCCCTTTCACTGCGGGAACTGAGTCTGGTGGAACCCCTCGCCGTTGGTTTTCATGCTGCCGTCAGGGGCCGCGTGACTGCCGGGGACGCCGTCGCCGTGATTGGCTGTGGGACCGTGGGACTCGGCGTTATTGCTTGTGCAGTGTCGCTTGGGGCTACGGTCATCGCGATCGATCTGGACGATGCCAAACTAGCGCTCGCGCAGCAGGTCGGCGCGCGGCATACCATTCACTCTGCTAACGAATCGGTTCATGAGTGTCTGCTGGGAATGACGGGAGGCCATGGCCCGGACGTGGTGGTGGAGGCCGTCGGGGTTCCAGATACCTATCGCATGGCGGTCGAAGAAGTGGCTCACACAGGCCGCGTCGTTTACATCGGCTGGGCGAAGGAACCTGTCAGCTACGAAACAAAATTCTTTGTTCACAAGGAACTGGATATCCTCGGCTCACGCAACTCTCTCACTGAGTTTCCTGCCGTAATTGAAATGCTCGAACGCAAACAGTTTCCGGTGGAATCGACCATCTCCGCCACTGTTCCGCTGGTAGACGCCGGCGACGCCCTCAATCGCTGGAACGCGGCGCCGCAATCGTTCACCAAAATCCTCGTGGAAATGGACGCCTAGAAGCATGCGCTATAAACCCCTTGGAAAAACCGGCCTCGATCTCTCTGTCATTGCCTTCGGAGGCGCGCCTCTCGGCAACGAGTTTGGCGGTATTGATGTGGCCGAAGGCGACCGCGCTGTTCATCTCGCCATCGAACGCGGCCTCAGCTTTTTTGATACATCTCCCTACTACGGCCGCACCTTGTCGGAAACCCGCTTGGGCAACGCGCTTCTTGGCAAACGCCACCAGGTGGTGCTCTCTTCCAAGTGTGGACGCTACGATGTCGCCGCATTCGATTTTTCGCCCGCTCGTGTGAAGAGCAGCGTCGACGAATCGTTGCACCGTTTGCGAACTGATTACCTCGACCTTTTAATCGCGCATGACATTGAATTCGGCGACCGCGAACAAATTGTCAACGAAACAATACCCGCCATGCGCGAATTGCAACGCGCCGGGAAAATACGCGCTGTTGGCATTTCCGGCCTCCCATTGAAAGTGCTTGCCGATGTGGCAACGCGGGCGCGTGCTGATTTCGTGCTCTCATACTGCCGTTACAACCCGCTGATTCAGGATATGGATGTGCATCTCACGCCGGTGCTGCAAAAGCAGGGAATTGGCCTACTCAACGCCGCTCCCGTTCATTTGCGCTTGCTGACCAAGGAAGGTGCGCTGCCGAAACACCCGGCGCCCGAGTCGGTGAAGGAAGCGGGGGCCGCGATTGTGCAAGCGTGCCTGCGGCATGGCGCAGACCCGGCAATTGTCGCTTTGCAATTCTGCCTCCGGCATCCTTATGCGGCCTCAACTTGCGTCGGTATGTCGAACGGACGAGAGGTGGAGCAGAATCTGACTGCGCTCGATTCAGACATCGCGCCTGATTTATTGGCAGAGATTGCGCGCATTGCCGAACCCGTCAAGACGACCACCTGGCCTTCCGGCCGGCCGGAAAATCAAGATGCTTAGAATTGACTCCCACCATCACTTCTGGAAGTTCGACGCCAAAGAGTACGGCTGGATTGACGAGCACATGGCAGTGCTGCGCCACGATTTCCTCCCGGCCGACCTGCACAAAGAAATGGCCGTCGCGGGAATCAGCGGCAGCGTTGCTGTGCAGGCTCGCCAAACAGTGGAAGAGACGCGCTGGCTGCTCGAATTAGCGGGGCAGAACGATTTCATCAAAGGCGTAGTCGGTTGGGTGCCCTTGGCCGGTCCCAATGTAGGCGCCGTCCTTGATCAGTTCGCCGCGAACCCAAACTTGCGCGGGGTTCGTCACGTATTGCAAGATGAGCCGGACGAGAATCATATCCTGCGGGAGGATTTTAATCGCGGCATTGGCAAACTTACGCATCACAACCTGACTTACGACATCCTCATTTTCGAACGCCATTTGCCGCAAACAATTCGTTTCGTCGACCAGTATCCGAATCAGAAGTTTGTGGTGGATCATTTGGCTAAGCCGCGGGTGAAGTATAAGGCGATCTCGCCTTGGCGCGAGCACATGTTCGAGTTGGCCAAACGGCAAAACGTTTACTGCAAGATTTCGGGGCTGGCGACGGAAGCGGATCATAAGAAGTGGACCGAGGAACAGTTGCAGCCATATATCGATACGGTGATTGAGGCATTCGGCCCGCGAAGGGTGATGTTTGGTTCTGACTGGCCGGTGTGTTTGCTGGCGCTTAGTTACCAGCGATGGGTAGGGATTGTCGCGAAAACAGCATCACGACTATCGGCCGCCGAACAACAGCGTCTTTGGGCGGAAACGGCGATAGAGGCCTACGGGCTTAGTTAACCCCAGCTCAAGAATGAACCACCTGTTCTAACGTTCACAATCTGCCAAAATTATCTTTGTCCTGCTAGTGAGCTGAAAACTAAGCCGTTGCCCGCTTGCCTCGGCAACGACTCCCCTCGCGCGTAACCCAACGTGCGTTATTTTCAAGTTGCCCAAGAAGAAGTGGGGACACTCCGGGCTCTGCAAATGCTATCTGCTTAGACTAGGACGCAGGCGTGTCCCGGCTTTTTCGCGGCCCCTCTAACAAACGCTTTGGGTTTGTTTTTACAAGACCGCTGCAACTGCGGGAATTGGCTTCGTTGCGTAAAACGGCCAGCACTCGACGTTCTCGTTTCGCAAAAAACGCTTTTTGTTCGCCTAATTCGTCAGTTCTTCGCCTATTGGCAGTCCGCCTCGTTTCGCAAAAACGCCTTTTCTTCGCTCCCAGGGCCAAAGCGGCACCGCCTGTGGCATCGCCACAGGAAATCATGATATCCTTATGTGGTATTAGCACAGGAGGCTCACTTGGCTGATTCGAAACTAGACCTTCTTCAAGGCACCCTGGATGTCATGGTTCTGCAGACCCTCGCGGTTCTCGGGCCGCAACACGGCTATGGTATCGCGCGCAGAATAGAGCAAGTCAGCGGCGAAGAGGTGCTGCTCAACCAAGGCACCATCTATGCCTCGCTGGTCCGGATGCAACAGCGCGGTTGGATTTGCGCCGAATGGGGCTCCTCCGATAACAACCGTAAAGCAAAGTTCTATTCCATCACGCGATCCGGCACGAACCAGCTAGCCACCGATGTGGCCTACTGGCAGCGTCTGTCCAAAGTCATGTCGCGCGTGCTCAGCATTGCAAGAGAGGCACACACTGATGCGTGAATTCAACGAACGGCTCGCCGCCTTCTTCAAGAGATCAGGACACGAGGTCGACCTCGACGCTGAGATGAAGGCACATCTATCCTTCGCCATAGATGAGAACATCGCGGCGGGCATGACGCTGGTCGAGGCCCGCCGCCAAGCCATGATTCGCTTCGGGGGTTTCGAAGCGGCCAAAGAGTTGCATCGCGAAACCCGTTCCCTACCCTTTCTGGAATACTTGGCGCAGGACCTCCGCTACGCGTTGCGTATGATGCGGCGTGGCCCGGCATTTACCGTCTTCGCCGTGCTGATCATTGCACTCGGCATCGGTGCCAGCACTACAGTCTTCAGCGTGTTGCGCACGGTGCTCGTGCGTCCGCTGCCGTTCCGCGATCCAGCCAGTCTCGTCTGGCTGGCCAACTCGAAACCGGAAGAGGGCCTTTCGGCGCAGACTATGCAGGTGCTGCCGTTCCTCGCCCTGAAAGAACGCAATCATTCCTTCTCCGATATGGCCGCGTATTTCGCCTTCTACGGCGTAGGCGACAGCCAACTCACCGTGAATGGCGTATCGGAACGGCTCAACGCTCTACCTGTCTCCCAAAACTTTTTCCCGATGCTGGGCGTCCAGCCCCACTTAGGCCACTTTTTCAGCGCGGAGGAATGCAAATGGAACGGCCCCAAAGCCGCACTGCTGAGCTATGGCCTATGGCAGCGGCGCTTTGCCGGCGACCCGCACGTTGTCGGTCGCGCGATCACTCTCGACAACGCGCCAGTGACCGTTGTGGGCGTCATGCCCGAGAGTTTCGATTTTGGCTCCGTCTTTGCGCCCGGCACTCACATGGACATCTACGTTCCGTTCCCACTCACACCGGAGACCGACCGTTGGGGCAACACGATTGCTGTCATCGCCCGCACCAAACCGGGCGTCCCTTTGGGTAGCGCACAAGCCGAGGCCGTCATGTTAGGTAGACAAATTTCCGCCGAAATGCCGGGCAAGAATTCGATACAACCGCTCTTGAGCATGCTGCCAGATCACGTCAGCGGCACCCTGCGGCCAGCGCTGATCGTATTGGGATGCGCCGTCGGCGTCGTCATGCTGATTGTCTGCGCTAATCTCTCAAACCTGCTTCTGGCCCGCAGCACGGCTCGCCAAAAAGAGTTGGCTATTCGTAGCGCCTTGGGCGCCGGCAAGGGCCGTTTGGTAAGGCAAATACTCACAGAAAGTCTGCTCCTCTCCTTCTGCGGCGCGGCACTTGGCGTCGCATTCGCAATCTTGGGAACTCGGGTTCTCTCCCATTTGACGTCGTTCAATATCCCGCTTCTGACAGGCGTGCGCATTGACCTGGCAGCCCTGTTTTTCACTCTCTTGCTGGCGTTGTTCACGGGTGTGCTCTTTGGCGTGTTGCCGGCTCTGCAGGTACCCAAAGTCAGAGTCAACGACGCACTGAAGGAACAATCGCGCGGTTCTACCGGCGCGCGCCGTCACGCCTGGGTGCGCGCGGCCTTAGTCGTCTCGGAAATCGCCTTCGCTGCGGTGTTGGTGGTAGGCACAGGACTGTTGCTCCACAGTTTTCTGCGTGTGCTCGACGTCGATCTCGGCTTTCAGCCCGCCCGTTCCGCTTCCGTACGAATGGACCCCAGTACCTCGATGCCCACCCAGGAGAAAGCTAACGCCTACTTGAATGAAGCGTTACGGCGGGTGCGGGACATTCCCGGGGTCGCAGCGGCTGGCATCACCGATTCTCTTCCGCTAGGCCGCAACCGAACGTGGGGCGCGGCGGCCAAAGGCGTCGTCTATACCAGGGATAACTATCCGGGAGCTTTTGTGCATATCGCATCCGACGGCTACCTGCGCGCCATGGGTATTTCTCTCAAGGACGGGCGCGACTTCGACGAACGCGACACCGCCAAGAGTGACGCCGTGATTTTGATCAATGAGACGTTGGCCCGCAATCTCTGGCCCGGCCAGAACCCAATCGGGCGTTTCATGCAAGCGGGCGATGCCAGGGACAAGCGAGTCGTCGGCGTCGTCCGAGACGTCCACCACTTAGGTCTCGAACAAGCCAGCGGAGCCGAAATGTATTTGCCTATGATGCAAACGAATGATTACGGTTCTATGCATTTGGTTGTGCGCTCGCGCTTGAGTCTCCCCGAGTTGAATGGAAGCGTTCGGGCAGCGTTATTGCAGGTAGACCGCGGTTTACCTCGCGAAGAGTTTCAGCCCTTGCAGGATCTGGTCGACCATTCAGTGTCACCTCGCCGTTTCATTGTCTTCTTGCTGTCCGGCTTCGCTTGCTTCGCGCTGCTGCTCGCCTCACTGGGCATTTATGCGGTGATTTCATACTCCGTCGGACAACGAACGCAAGAAATCGGAGTTCGCATGGCTCTCGGGGCTTCGCCGGGGCTTTTGCAAAGAGGCATCTTGCTGCAGACATGTTTTCTCGCGGCGATCGGCCTCTTCATCGGAACCGTCGTCTCTGCGTTACTCACACGCGGCTTGCAAGGTTTGCTCTTCGGCGTCACCGCTACTGATCCGGCAGCGTTTATCGGAATGCTGGTTGTGTTGGCTGGTGTGGCTGCCGTCGCAGGGTTCTTACCCGCTCGCCGCGCGGCCCGCATTAGTCCGACAATTGCTTTGCGAGCGGACTAAGGTGCCCCGGCCGAGCTCAATGGCTCATACGCAACACCCAGTTCCTTGGCCAAAACAGCGAAACCTGGGTCAACGGTCCACAACTGCAATCGATCAACCAAGGCTGAAGCCAGTAGTTGAATATCGATCCAGCCCGCGCCGCGACCTTGCAGTGCCCGATAGCGAACAAACTCGACTACGTCGGAGTGCGGGACCATGCTCGCCTGATGCATCTTTTCGTAGGGCGCAAGGAATTTTCGGCGGCCGCCGCGATCGCCGATGAGAAGTTCGCCATACACTAACTGATGCGCGCTGACTTCTTCCAGTGCGAGAAGCCTATCCAACTCGGCTGCATAGGGTGCTCGATCCGCCAGGAAACGAATCCAGACGGAAGTATCGACCAACACCATCAGGCCGTCTGGCGATTCGCGGAGGGCTTCTCTTGGCGCCTCGGCACATCCTGCGCGTGAGGTTCGCTGCCACGCAGCGCGCGCAAGCGTTCGTAAGCAGCGCGGCGCACCAAGGCCTCAAGCCCTAAACGTACGGTTTCAGTATCGGTGGATGCACCGCAAGCCGCCTTGGCCTGATCGAACAGTCCGTCATCGATGTTGAGGGTTTTCTTCATATGTACGATCACGCCATATAAGTATGGCGCTGTCAATCTTACGAGCGTTTCTGTCACTTGCAGAATTATCTGCCGTAGAACCGGCAACATTGTTTGGCGTACCCTCTTGGTATGACCGAACTCGCGGGATTCACGGAAGAGTCCCGGAAACTCGCTCTTGATCGATTCCACCAGGTCCAACCTCACCTTGAGCAGAATCAGTCCTTGCGATCTGTTGCGCAAGCCGCTGGCATCCCTTATCGAACCGCTCAACGATGGGTTGCTCTGTACAGGACGTTCGGTCTGTCGGGGTTGACGCGCAAACATCGTAGCGACCGAGGCGAGCGCCGTGCGGTTTCGGCGAGGCTCAAAGAAGTGATCGAGGGGCTCGCTCTCCAAAAGCCGCCGTTACCAATCACGGCATTATACCGGCAGGTGCAGCGGTTTTCGCGGGATCTTGACGACAAGGCTCCAAGCTATAGAACCGTGGTCAACATCGTCCGCGGCTTGGGGGCAGATCTCGTAACTCTTGCTCACGAAGGCACGAAGGCATACAGCAACACGTTCGAATTGGTTCATCGTCGGGAAGCTGTTGGCCCCAATGCCATCTGGCAGGCCGACCACACACCACTCGACATTCTATTGCTCCGCCCTGACGGAGAGGCCCGCAAAGCCCTGGCTCTCGACCGTGATCGATGATTACAGCCGGGCCGTGGCCGGATATTTCCTATCGTTCGAAGACCCGTCTTCCTTACACAAGGCGGCGCACCATGTACCAGACTCTCCATCCGACGACCGGTGAATACCCAAGAATTAGGCTATTTTGCGGACTGGGATTGTAGCTGCTGGCCGGTGAATCGCTCGGCGGCGAGGTAGATCCCTTGTTGAGCGAACGAATAAATTCGACCTGAGCGGCTCTTGAACTCGCCGGCCAACACAAACTTACACATTGTCACCATATGACTGTCAAATAGCACCAAAACAGCACCTATCTGGCACCAAAATGACTGCCAAACGACTCGAATTGGTAAATTTGTCAACCAAATATCAACCGAATAACCGCCAACTGAACGGCCAATGTCAACTGTTCCAGCGAATCTGGCATCCGCGGCAGAAACCCATTCGCCTGCCAGCGTTCGCGTTGGCGGCATATGTTGGGGAAACGGTGACCCTCCGGATTGACCCGAGGGAACATGGCCGAGGTTCGCGTCTTCCACGAAGGGACGTTCTTGTGCCGGGCCGTTTGCGCCGAACTCGCCGGTGAGACCGTTTCGCTCCGAGAAATTATCCGTGCTCGAAACCGGCGACATCGGGAACTCCGTGGCGTCCTGCGGGACCGTCAAGCCGCGGTCAGCACACTGCTCGATCTCAAGTGCGGAGAAATCACGGAGAAAGAAGATGTGCCACCAGATCCACCAGGCAAGCCAACAACGCAACCAACACACAGCCTCAAACGATATCGGAACGAGTAGCGGGCCGACTTCCGCCATTTTTGAAACGCTTGAACATCGCCGCTTCGCGGAATTCTGCGACGCATGTAAGAAGTATCGGTATATCGGACTATGCTATGGCTCTCTGGGCGTGGGCAAGACGCTGTCAGCGCGGCACTACGCGAACTGGGAGAGGGTCCAGACGTATTGGAGCCATCAAGCCCAGAGCAAACCACTCTTCAAGGAGGTCAGTAAGAGCAGTGTCGCCTTCTATACCGCCCCCGTTGTCGCCACGCCAGGGCATCTGCTGCATGAAATAGAAAAGACCCGCCGACTCCTGCATCACGCAGCAATCGACCGCGCAAGACGCTACGAACACGTGCGGATGATACGACACTTAAATCGCGCCGAGAAGCTACGTGATCGTCATAGAAATCCAGACGGCTATCGAAGCGCCGCCGCGGACAAAGCCGAAGAACGCTTACCTTGACCAACGAGACAGGGCGATGCGCGTAGAAGGAACGGTGCCCGATCCCACAGCCTTGCTCGTCATCGATGAAGCGGACCGGCTGAGAATGGCAGGGTTGGAGCACGTTAGGGATATTTTCGACCGCGGAAGTTTCGGCCTGGTTCTGATCGGAATGCCCGGCATGGAAAAACGCCTGGCCCGCTACCCTCAGTTCTACTCCCGCATTGGCTTCGTTCATGAGTTTCGGCCGCTCGGTGCCAAAGAGATTCGCCAGTTGTTGGACCAGCATTGGACGCCGCCCGGCGTGCAGCTTCCCGAGCATCCGTTGGACCCGGACGCAGCGGCAGCCATCATCCGGATTACTGGAGGGAACTTTCGATTGTTGAACCGACTACTGGCTCAGATCGAGCGGATTCTGGAAATCAACGCCCGAAAAGAGGTGACTAAAACTGTGGTGGAAGCCGCCCGCGAAAGCCTCGTAATCGGGCAGGCGTAATGCAACGTGCCTGGGGAATCCAATGCGCCCGACTTTCCGGCGGGGAGTTTCGGTACAACAGAACGGGACGGCAAAAGGCCGCTTGTAGTGAACCCCGTTATGAGACAGTGAAGGCGGTTCGCGCCGGATGATCGAATCCAGACCGGCGATATTCGGAATGTTATGACCGACCCCTCCACGCACCCTACTCGTTCCGTGGCGGCTTGCTTTGGTCCTTCTGGGAGTTGGGGAAATTCAGCATGCCCATCAGGCCAGCGAAGCCGAACCCCAAAAACATGCCTGAAGCGACGAGTTTCAGGACATCGGGGACGTGCAGCGCCTCTACACGCGGATTGCCCAGAATCATCAGGAGAAACGTCGCTCCCATCAGCGCCGCCACTAAACCGGTAAACCGGCTGCTTTTCGTCAGGTCGGCCCACTTTTCCTTCACAGTTCCCTTGAACATTCACACTCCTCCGGCCCGCATCCCGGCCCCGAATCATTGTGACAGGAAAGCCGGGATCGTTTCACCCCAGCCTGCTAGACCAGACTAGCAAGTCTGTTCAAGAATTTTGTGTGGCGAAAAGGACCCTTAACCGGCCAATCTCTG